>CAMCMW010000052.1 GCA_945876155.1 uncultured Ruminococcus sp.
TCTATGATGAAGAAGTTGCTACATTTGACGCTGACGAGGTTTACAATCAGGCTGACAGTGCCGGATTCATCAATCTGTTCGGACTGCCAATCAAGGTTAAGGCAAAGCTTGACCAGAAGAGAAATAACAAGTAAGATAATACAAGTGTTTTTATATGGGCGGACATTATCTGTTCGCCCGTATGTGCATTAAGGAAGTACTGATAATTAAAAGGCTTTTTGTGCAGAATTTTCTGTAGGGGCGAGCATTGCTCGCCCGAATCGACAACAATCATAGGTTTACGGGCGACCAATGGTCGCCCCTACAAAAGCATTTATCAGTAATTCCTTAAAATCCATACATTGAAAGGAAAAAGCCATGGCAGATAAAATGTGGGCGGGAAGATTCTCAAAGGAGGTTGACGAAACAGTCAATGCGTTCAACTCCTCTATATCCTTTGACGGAAGAATGTACCGCCATGATATTCAGGGAAGCATCGCCCATGCGACTATGCTTGGTGAATGCGGAATTATTTCAAAGGACGACAGCAAAAAAATCATTGAAGGTCTTAAAGGTATTCTTGCTGATATCGAAAACGGCAGTCTTGAAATGGATATGACCGCCGAGGATATACATATGTTTATTGAAGCGGAACTTACAAAGCGTCTGGGTGACGTGGGAAAAAGACTTCACACCTCACGTTCAAGAAATGACCAGGTTGCGCTTGATGTCCGTCTGTATCTGAGAGATGAAATTGCAGAAATAAAGGCACTGGTGTTAAAGCTTGCGGATACTCTCTGCGATATGGCAGAAAAACATACGGAAACAGTAATGCCCGGTTATACCCATCTTCAGAGAGCACAGCCTGTTACCCTTGCACATCACCTTATGGCGTATGCGCAGATGTTTTTAAGGGATTTAGGACGCCTTGACGATACAGCCGGAAGAATGAACGAGTGTCCTCTTGGAAGCTGTGCCCTTGCCGGTACTACCTACAATATCGACAGGCACATGACTGCACAGTCTCTCGGCTTTGACGGTCCTATGCTCAACAGTCTTGACGGCGTTTCCGACAGAGATTTCTGCGTTGAACTGGCTTGCACAATATCCCTTATAATGACACACCTTTCAAGATTTTCTGAGGAAATCATAATGTGGTGTTCATGGGAATTCAAGTTCATTGAGCTTGACGATGCCTACGCAACAGGCTCGTCTATTATGCCCCAGAAAAAGAATCCGGATATTACTGAACTGATAAGAGGAAAAGCCGGCAGAGTGAACGGAAACCTTATGACGCTCCTCTCAATGCTCAAAGGTCTGCCACTTGCATATAATAAGGATATGCAGGAGGACAAGGAGGCAATTTTTGATTCAGTTGACAATGTCAAGCTTTGCCTTAAAACGTTCATACCAATGATTGAAACTATGAGAGTAAACGCCGACAAAATGAGAGCGGCTGCGGCTGGCGGCTTTATCAATGCTACCGACTGCGCTGACTATCTTGTAAAGCATGGTATGCCGTTCCGTGACGCTTACAAAATCACCGGCAGACTTGTTGCTGAGTGCATTGACAAGGGTCTTACTCTTGAAACTCTCCCACTTGAAAGCTACAAAGAACTGTCAGAGCTTTTTGATGAAGATATTTACAATGCAATCAGTCTTGAAACCTGCGTTGGGGAGAGAAAGTCATTCGGCGGTCCTGCGCCGGAGGTTGTCAAAGAACAGATTAAACTAACAAGAAACCGACTTGGAGCTTATCATGAGTAAAAAGCATCTTGTGTTTATTATATTACTGACCATTTCCGCCATGCTTTTGTGGATTCTCGGGGAAGTGCTGATTGTGGCAGTTTTCAATCTTGGCGGAAAAGCGTCAGTTGGCTGGACTGTTTTTATGGTCGTTGCTACGGTTGCCATAAGCCTTTGGAAGGGCATGAAGGACGACAGCGGTAAAAACAGCAGAAAATGGTAGTAGGAATGGAGAAAGAAAATGGCTGTAAAGGTTTATATAGACGGTCAGGAGGGTACGACCGGACTTAAAATACTGGAAAGATTCAAGGGCAGAAACGATATTGAACTGCTGAGAATCGACGAGGACAAGAGAAAGGATCTGGACGAGAGAAAGAAGCTTATCAATTCGTCCGATTTCACTTTTCTCTGTCTGCCGGACGCTGCGGCGATAGAGGCGGTGTCACTGGTTGAAAATGACCATGTAAGAATAATCGACGCCTCAACCGCCCACAGAACCAATCCGGACTGGGCATACGGTTTTCCGGAGCTTTCACCGGAGCACAGGGAGAAAATTCGCACATCAAAGCGTGTTGCCAATCCGGGGTGCTATGCAAGCGGATTTATTTCAATCTGCTACCCACTGGTAAAGGCTGGCGTTATGCCCCAGTATTATCCGGTTTTTGCGTACGCAACTTCCGGCTATAGCGGTGCAGGTAAAAAGGCAATTGCGGCTTATGAGAGCGACGACAAGCCGGCAGAGCTTTTAAGTCCGAGACAGTATGCGCTGAATATGAACCACAAGCATTTACCGGAAATGCAGAAAATTTCCGGTCTTGCATACAAGCCTATGTTCAACCCTATCGTTGACAACTATTACAGCGGTATGGTGGTTTCAATACCTCTTCAGGGCAGACTTTTGCAGAAAAAGTATACGCCGGAACAGGTGAGAGAAGTCCTTTTTGAAAACTACAAGGACTCAAAGCTTATCGAAGTAAAGCCTGCTGGCAGTGAGTGTGTCCCGGACGGTTTTCTCACATCAAACGGTTTAAGCGGTACTAACAAAATGGAACTTTACGTTTTCGGCGACTCAGACCAGATGTTACTCTGCTCCAGACTTGATAACCTTGGAAAGGGTGCGTCCGGTGCGGCAGTGCAGTGCCTGAACATTATGATGGGTATTGATGAAACTACGGGGCTTGTGTAAGAGGAAAAAGCTATGATTAAGAAAATAGAATTTGACGGATTTAAATATATTGACGGCGGTGTGTGTGCCGCACAGGGCTTTAAGGCTAACGGTATACAGTGCGGACTGGCTCATGCCGGAGCGGCTGTTACAACAAAGAAAAACGACCTTGCCGTTATTGTTGCGGACAAGGAATGCAGTGCGGCGGCGGTTTACACCTCAAATAAGGTAAAGGGTGCGCCGGTTGCTGTCACAAAGAAGAATATTGCCGACGGAAAGGCAAGGGGTGTTGTGGTAAACTCTGTAAACGCCAACACCTGTAATGCGGACGGTCCGGAAAAGGCACAGAAAATGTGCGAGCTAGCGGCAAAGGAATTTGGTCTTGAACCGACTGACTTTATCGTTGCATCAACAGGCGTTATCGGTCAGCCTCTGCCTATTGAGCCGATAGAAAAGGCAATGCCGGAACTTTGCAAGGGCGTAAACTATGACGGAAACACGGCGGCAGTTGAGGCTATCATGACCACTGATACAATGCCGAAGGAAGTTGCTGTTGAGTTTGAGATTGGCGGTAAAAAGTGCGTTATGGGCGGTATACTCAAGGGAAGCGGTATGATTCACCCTAACATGGCAACAACTCTTTCCTTTATCACAACTGATATTGCAATTGCTCCTGAGTATCTCCAGAGAGCGCTGAGTGAAGTTGTGAAAAAAACTCTCAACATGGTAAGCGTTGACGGAGACCAGTCCACAAATGATATGTGCTGTGTCATGGCAAACGGCATGGCTGGAAATGCTGTGATAGACAGCGAAAATGACGATTTTGACAGGTTTGAAAACGCTCTTTACGTTATCATGATGAACCTTGCAAGAATGATGGCAAGGGACGGCGAGGGCGCAACAAAGCTTATCGAGTGCGTGTGTGCCGGTGCGGAGGATATAAAGACTGCGCAGATCGTTGCTAAATCAGTTATCACTTCCAGTCTTTTCAAGGCTGCGATTTTCGGTGAGGACGCCAACTGGGGACGTATTCTCTGCGCTGTGGGCTATGCGGAGGCTGAATTTGACATAAACAAGGTTGACGTTGACCTTGCGTCTGAGGCTGGAAAAATTGCCGTTTGCAGGAACGGTGCGGGAGTGCCTTTCTCGGAGGACGAGGCTAAGAAGATTCTCATGGAAGAGGAAATAACAGTTCTTGTGACAATCGGTGACGGTGAATATTCTGCCGCTGCATGGGGCTGTGATCTGACTTATGATTATGTTAAGATAAACGGAGATTACCGTTCATAATACGGGGAGAAAGAAAAGAAAAATGGAAATATCAAACAGTACAAGGGCAAAGGTCTTAATGGACGCTCTGCCCTACATTCAGAATTACAACAACAAGGTTATCGTTGTGAAGTACGGCGGAAACGCCATGACCAACGATGAACTGAAACAGGCGGTTATGAGCGATATCGTACTGCTGTCACTGGTTGGAATCAAGGTTGTTCTTGTTCACGGCGGCGGTCCGGAAATCAGCGATATGCTCAAACGCCTTAACATTGAAAGCAAGTTTATCAACGGTCTGAGATACACCGACAAGGACACCATTGACATTGTTAAAATGGTGCTTGCCGGAAAGGTAAACAAGGAGCTTGTGGCTCTGCTGGCTGAACACAAGGGTAATGCCGTAGGACTTTGCGGTATTGACGGCAGAATGCTCATTGCTGAAAGGGCAGAGGGCGCAAACGGTGAAGACTTAGGATTTGTAGGCAACATCAAGAGAGTAAACACAAAGCCAATCACAGACGCTTTGAACAATGGCTGTATTCCGGTTATTGCCACTGTTGCCTGCGGTACTGACGGTCAGACTTACAACGTCAATGCAGACACGGCGGCGTCAAGAATTGCGGCTGAGCTTGGTGCGGAAAACCTTATCCTTATGACGGATATTGCCGGACTGCTGAGAGATAAAAACAATCCGGATACGCTCATTCCTTTTGTGAATGTCAGCGAAGTGCCGTTTATGAAAAGACAGGGCATTATTTCCGGCGGCATGATTCCGAAAATCGACTGCTGCGTTGAGGCGGTCAGACGAGGAGTTAAGAAAACTTCTATTATCGACGGAAGAGTACCTCACTCGATTCTCATTGAAATACTCTCCAGCGAGGGTATCGGAACACAGTTCAAATAATGGAAAAAATCATTTCAGCAGTACCCTTTATTCTGGGGATAATACTTATTCTTGCGGGACTTGGCAGAACAGCCTACCGCATTAAGGGTGCGTTACATATACAGGGGACTGTGACCGATATTGCTAAAACGCCGAAAAAATATGCAAGGGTAAAAACCACGTTTGAGGCTCCGGTTGTGAAATATTGCGTTAAAGGGACTGAGTACAGCGGAGTGTCACGGAAGTTTTACCCCGAGGGCGTTATGAATTTTAAAAAGGGGAAACCCATTGAAATAAGGGTAAACAGGCGAAATCACCGCCATTTTGTACCCGAAGAAAGCGGCAGGACGCCGGAAAAACTGCTGATAGTCTGCGGAGTGTTTATGATTATTGCAAATGCGGTTATTCTGTGGCGTTACTGACGTCTGAAAGGAATGAAAAAATTGAATACCATAGAAAAATTCAACGATAATGTTATGCATACATACGGCAGGTATGACGTTGTTCTTGAAAAGGGAAGCGAAAGAACCTGTGTTGATGAAAACGGCAAGGAGTACATTGATTTCGGCAGCGGAATCGGTACAAACTCTTTGGGCTTCTGTGATGAGGACTGGTCTGAGGCTGTGTGTAAGCAGGTGAAGTCCATTCAGCATACATCAAACTATTACTACACAAAGGTTCAGGCTGATTTTGCTGAAAAGCTTTGTAAGGCTACCGGATACTCAAAAGTATTTTTCGGAAATTCCGGTGCTGAGGCAAATGAATGTGCAATAAAGCTTGCAAGGAAATACAGCTTTGACAAGTACGGCAAGGGCAGGCATAATATAGTAACACTGGTAAACTCCTTCCACGGCAGAACGCTGAGTACACTTGCCGCAACAGGTCAGGATGTTTTCCACAATTACTTTTTCCCGTTCCCCGAGGGCTTTGTATACGCAAATGCCAACGACAAGGCTGACCTTGAATCAAAGCTTGACGGTGCCTGTGCGGTCATGATGGAGTTCGTACAGGGCGAGGGCGGTGTAAACTGCCTTGACAAGGATTTTGTGGACTTTGTTTTTGATATCTGTGCAAAGAAGGATATACTTGTTATTGCCGATGAAGTACAGACCGGTGTTGGCAGAACAGGAAAGTTCTTAGCGTCCGAGCATTTCGGGGTACACCCGGACATAACAACTCTTGCAAAGGGACTTGCCGGCGGTGTTCCGGTGGGAGCGTGTCTTGCGGATGAGAAATGCGCAGAGGTGCTGACTAAGGGTACTCACGGCTCTACATTCGGCGGAAACCCTATCGCCTGTGCCGGAGGAAACGTTGTTGCTGACAAGGTGACTGCACCGGGATTCCTTGACGAGGTTACAGCCAAGGGAGAATATTTCAGGGAAAAGCTGCTGGCGCTTGACGAGGTTGAAAGCGTTTCCGGAATCGGTCTTATGATAGGCATAAAGCTTAAAACCATGAATGCCGCTGACGTTGCCGCAAAGGCGCTTGAAAAGGGACTGCTGATACTGACAGCAAAGGAAAAGGTAAGACTTCTTCCACCGCTTAACATAACCTATGATGAGATTGACAGGGGACTTGATATACTCAAATCTATTCTGAAGGGCTGATTTATTATGGTTGATCTGAACGTAATTCCAAAGGGAAATAAATTCATTGTGCTGGACAACAAGGAGCGAACTATATACAATATCAAAACCGGTATGGGCGGCAAAACCCACCTTATCAATTCAGGCGGTTACAAGCTTTTTTACTTTACCTGTGACAAAAAGGCAAAGAAACCAGTGTTTACCGTCTATAATGATGAAAAGGTGATGTTTACTGCCGAGTGTACTTCGCTGTTTCTTGAACCGGGTATTGCAATCAGGGGAGAAAGGGCGTCTCTTGATGTGGTAAGCCATGACAGGCAGGAATTTAAGATAATGGACGGCGAAAATCAGATCGGAACTGTAACATCACAGGAAGAGAAAAAGGAAACAAAATATCTGATTGAAATAGACGAAAAGTATTTTGACGACTATATCCCGCTTATTGCCGTATTTATTGAAATGTCCTTCGGCAAAATAAACAAGGGATAAACGAAGGGATGAAATTATGAAGCACTTATTAAAAATGCTCGACCTCTCAAAAGAGGAAATTATTGATATCTTAAATCTTGCGGACCAGCTGAAATATGAGCTGAAACACGGTATTCCGCACCCGCACCTTAAAGGCAAATCCCTGGGAATGATTTTCCAGAAAGCCTCAACACGTACCCGTGTATCATTTGAAACAGGTATGTACCAGCTGGGAGGATATCCGCTGTTTCTGTCCGCAAGCGAACTGCAGATAGGCAGGGGAGAGCCTGTTCAGGATACTGCCCGTGTGCTTTCACGCTACATTGACGGTATCATGATTCGTACCTTTGACCAGAAAGAAGTCGAGGACTTAGCTGAATACGGCAATATCCCGATTATCAACGGTCTGACAGACTTTTCACACCCTTGTCAGGTTCTTGCCGACCTTATGACTATCCGTGAATTCAAGGGCAGCTTTGACGGTCTGAAAATGTGCTATATCGGCGACGGAAACAATATGGCTAATTCCCTTATCGTAGGCGGACTTAAAGTGGGTATGAGCGTAGCTGCTGCAACACCTGTTGATTACCGTCCGGCAAAAGAGGTAATGGACTTCGCACAGGGCTTTGACTGCTTTACTATTACAAATGATCCGAGAGTTGCCGCAAGAGACGCTGACGTACTCCTGACAGACGTATGGGCATCTATGGGACAGGAAGGTGAAGCAGAGGAACGCCGCAAGGCATTTGTAGGATATCAGATAAATGATGATATCATGGCACTTGCAAAGTCTGACGCACTTGTTATGCACTGTCTGCCGGCACACCGTGAGGAGGAAATCACTTCAAAGGTGTTTGAGGAACACGCAAACGAGATTTTTGAAGAGGCTGAAAACCGTCTGCACGCACAGAAGGCAGTTATGGTCAAGCTTATGGGTCAGTAAACAGTCAACTAACCCCGCCGAAGGTTGAACCAAAAGTTTCGCCAGCCTTTTCAAAGGCTGTGGGTTTCCAAAGGGCAAAGC
>CAMCMW010000053.1 GCA_945876155.1 uncultured Ruminococcus sp.
AAGTCTTATACTATTGCTGTTTCCAAGATGAAGCAAAGCATTTTCCGGAACTGCTTCCATGAATTTTTTTACTGCATATAAATCAGAATATTCCGGTTCCGGAACAGGTAAACTGTCTGTGAAACTCTTCCAGGTATCATAATAGCTGTAATCCTTTCTTTTTCCCGGTGCAAGCTCAGCCATAATTTTAAAGAAGTCAAACGATGAGCCTTCAAAAATTTCAGTGAGCTTTTTATACGGGTCTGCAACATTTCCTTCAGGACTTACAAGCCAGTGGTCAAATGACCACATACTTTTGAGTGCACCCTTGTAATCGGAAAGGAAATTGCCGTTTACAGAAATAACTATTTCAGGAATACATTCGCTGAAACTGCTGTTTTTAAAATGAGGTGCATTGTCTATATCAACACTGCCTTTGCATGAGAAATTGGACATAAGCTCTGTTCCGATAACACAGTTGTAGCTGTCAAAAAAATCTTCAACAGCTTGTCTGTATTCATCATTTACCGGAGGATTCTGACCATAAATTACAAGGATTTTCTTTGCATTATAGAGTTTCTCAGCTATTTTCTTCATTTCACTGAGATTATGAACCATAGTACGGTTAATCTTTCTTACATCCGGAAGCTTTTCTGCGGAAAAATCAGTTTCTTCAGGTCCTATACCTACCTGCATATTTATATGAACAGGACCTGTTCCATTATGATTTAACTCAAGCAATGCCTCATTAACAGCTCTTACGGAATAATCATAATCACGCTGACATTCTATAATTGGAATATTAACTGATTTTTTCGTAATTTCCGTAAAGTAGCTCATCTGAGGAATATCCTGATCCTCAAGCTGATTAAGACAATAAGCGTCTCTGTCTGCTGTTATTGCAACAACAGGCAGTTTCTGATAAAAAGCTTCTGTAATGGCAGAAACATAGTTACTTACAGCAGTACCCGAAGTACAGCATATTGCTACTGGCTCACGAAGTTTTTCAGCAAGTCCAAGTCCGAAGAATGCAGCACTTCTTTCATCAACTATTGAATAGCACTTAAAGAAATCGTCATTTTCCACTGATACAACAAGAGGAATATTTCTTGTACCGGCCGACAGTACAATATGTCTGATTCCATATTTTTTCAGCAGTGCAACTATTATCTGAACATTTTTTATATTGGAATACATTTTCAGACCTCCAGTTTTAAAAATTCATTTTTAGCGTCATACGCTTTTTGACGGTATTGCTCCAGATTCTTTCTGTATATATCTCTTGTCTTTTCTTCATTACTCTGAAGATATAAAAATGCTTTAAGAATGTCATCTTCTCCTGACAGGTTTTTACAGTTTACCACCAACTGAGGATCCAGTCCAAGATCCCTTGCTATTCCCCTTGACTTTATAGAGTATCCCAGTGCAATAGCCGGTACTGCCATTGAATATGCAGAAATCATAGCATGAGTTCTTGCACCAAGGAAAAATCTGCATTTGCCGATAATATATCTTATCTGGCAGTACCCCAGTTTTTCTGTATCAAGATAATGAACTCTGCCTGTTTCAGAATATTTCTCCTCAATCATTCTGCATACTATACGGTCATCCTGATCCTTCCAGAAAACGTGTGGGATAAGTACAATATCCATTGATGATTCTGATATTACATAGTCAATTAATCGGCATATATTTCTGGTAAAAAGAGAAGAAAATGAAACATCATCTCCTACAAAATTACTGAGGTTCAGTCCGATGCAGTCTCCTGAACCGGAAAAATACTCCGGCAGTTCACATTCTTCGCTGTTCAGAACAAATGCAGGGTCAGGTACAAGGGAAACCTTATCGCTGCCGACAACAGGACTAAGCGCCTCAACAGTCAGGCTTTCTCTTGCCATTATTTTTGAAAATTTTTTCAGGGTAGCGATTTTTTCGGGAGTAAGATTTTCTTTTCCGACAGAGCAACCCCAGAGCATCGTTTTAACGCCCTTTTTATGAAGTACATCATTTATGTAAATGACTTCGTTGTTGTCATAACAAAACATATCTCCGCCTGTAGACAGCTCAATGTCATCCGGTTTTATGGATCTCAGAACTTTTTTATATTCATTTGAATATATAAAGGATTTTTCCTTATTGAATTTTCTGTAAATCTTCCTTCTCAGACGAAAGAAAAAAGAAGTTACGTCAGCACTGCCGCTCATTGTTTTAAGTGTGACTATCCTGTCAAGTCCCAGGGAACTGTCAAGAGCATAGTCATTTGTATATGCGACAACATCTTTTATGTCAAGCCCCAGAATCTGCATTGTTCCACGGGTAATAGCTTCACAGCCTCTGTTTCCGCTGTCCTTATGTGAAAGTAAATGTATCATAAACAATAACCTCTTTCATTTCTGAAAATCGTCATACAGCAGAATCAATAGCTCTTTTAAGCGCCTCAAGATAGCTGTATCCGTATTTTTCATCTGGTTCCAGATATGCTCCTTCTGCCCATTCATTCCAGGCATTTATAAATATCAGATCAAGCGCACTGTCTTTTTTCAGAAGTTCTTTCATATAGCCTTCAAATTTTTCAGGAGTTGAGCCGTGATAAACTTTTCCGCAGACATTGCGGGCAGTATTATCCCATGCTGTAAATGCACCGTTAATAAGTTTCTCTCCATACGGCTCTTTATTTAAAATTACATCCCAGGTTTTATCATAGTCTTCTATTATCAGTTCCTTTTTAACTGGCTTGATATTAGCTTTCATCTTTTTTAAAGATTTCCATACTTTCTCAGCATGAACAGCTTTAAGGAAATTTTTGAATACAGCTTTTACCTTAGAATTCTTTCCATCATAGTTCTTATAAGCTTCTGTATATGATGCCATTACCGGTTCAAATTTAACAGTATAATCAATATTCAGGTTGTTTTCTGACTTATTGAAATATGATGCAGGAAACTGTCTTACTATAATAAGTCCGGGGAATCCAGCCTCAACAGCAAGTTTTTCAAAACAGCTGCGCATTTTGTTAAACTGCTCGATTTCCTCAGGTTTGTACACGACCAGTATCGGTGAACCGTTCCATGTGATATATCTTTCGTCCTTAAAGAAATCCAGAAGATACCGGAAATGTTTTTCCCAGTCTTTTTGTCCGCCGTAATCCTGTTCCATTATTATTTCACGGTTGCCGCCGTCCCAGTTTCTGCTCCAGTTTTCATTAGCCCAGCACAGACAGAACGGAATATTCACTTTTTTGTTTGCAAGCATATTTTCAACTGGTTTTTCAAGAAGTTTTTTACCGCCTTTAAACCAGTAATGATAATAGCAAAAACCGAATACACCATGTTTCTGTGCAAGTTCGGCTTGTTTTTCCATTACAGTTACATCAGTTAAATCATAATAATTCTCATTAAGCGGAGTTTTAGGCTGATAATGTCCCTCAAAAAGTGGTCTGGCTTTCCGGGTATTTGTCCATTCTGTAAAACCTTCTCCCCACCATTTATCATTTTCAGGAATTGTATGAAATTGCGGAAGGTAAAGCGCTATTATTTTTTTTTCTCTATTAACATTAAGTTCCATTATATATCTCCAATCATATTATAATGTTTCAGAAAACAATTCATATAAATATGACAGCTTATCCGTTCTGGGTTTTCTGAAAATATCAATTTTTTTAGAAATACAGACTCCAATCATAAGTTCAAGATTTATTACCCATGGGAACTGCATTCCATAAGTTATACCTCCGAAAATTATAACCGAAAGTAAAAGTACATATTTGATATTTACTTTTCCTGATTTTACTATCAGCGAAACAAGCCATCCATAAAACAGCAAAAATCCAATCAAACCGGAAGCATACATATAATTCATTGGATCAGATTCAACTGACCAGTAGTCTATAAATAAATACTGATTAAAGAATCTCGTAAAAAATGCTCCTGATCTGCCAATTCCGCATCCAAAAAGAAATTCCAGAATATTTTGTTTTCCGACTATCATCGGCCATGCGGTATAGTACTGTAAATGTGCCTGTGTACTTTTGTCATTTGTACTCTGAACACGTTCCAGTATTTCATTCAGTGCATACCGGATAAGCGGAACAATCTGAATTAATATAAAAACAGAAACAATTACAATTATAATAGTTCTGATAAAAACTTTTGGATTTCTCATGCTTTTGATTGATCTGATTATCGTTCCTCTGAATACAGTCAGCATACATAGTACGAATACTGCTGACAAAACCATCATTGTAGTACCGCTGCCGGAATAAAAAGCAATAAAAAATGCGGCAAACCAGACATACCATTTATTTAACATAAGAACTGATAATACTAAAGTCGGAGCAAGATTTATAGGGTGCCAGCACAAACCACTGATAACAAGCCTGCCGCCTTCATAGCGGCTGACACCGTAATCTCCGTTAGACATATGAAGAATATTATCAAATACAATCTGATTTATATCAATACTTGCAAATTCATAAGCAAAAAACTGAAGCAGACACCATATTATATGTATATAACATGACATACGAAGACCGGATACAAATTTACTTATGCTGGACTTATCAAGCTGTTTTGCCTGTTCAGCGGATAAATACAAAACAATAAATTCAAATAAAGCAACCATTGATATTTTAATGTTATAAGTATCCGACATGGGCAGAAATAAATTCAAAAAACTTGTTACAGTAACTGATATGATAAATCCCAGAAACAACGGATTGACTTTTATCAGGATTATTTTCTGTTTTAAAATGCAGACTGATATTATAAATACAAATGCTAATAGTGTTGAAAACTGAAATGATTTTATTCTAAAAATATAAAATGTTGAAAAAAGACCCATAAGATACAAAACTAAATTTATCCATTTTATTAATAAATTCTGATTTGACATTGATAATTGTACCTTTCCTAAATAATATGGTTATCCTTTCAAATTAAAAATACAATAAAAAGGTGCTGTCTGAAAACCGGCTGAACATTATTAATAACTGACTTAAATCCAGAATACAAGCCACCAGCGATTTTTTTCAATCAGACCATTTTTAAAATAAAATTTTATCCTTGTCATTTTATTTTTTGCAATTATACCTGCCAGAGAAGATAAAAACTCTTTTTCTTCATTTTTTAATTCAAGACTTTCACTCAGTACGCTGGCAAGTTTGCTTACATTATTAAGCCATTCTTTTTTTTCCTTTCCCTGACTTCCGGAAATGATTCTATGAAGTGTATTCAGAATCTTTTTTACTTTGGTGACTTTTTTAGCTCCTACAACATTCTCCTGATGCTGACGATAGAAAATCAGCGGTAAATCAACGTAAGAAACTTTTCCTTCCAATGCAGCAATCAGAATAACCCAGATATCATGCATACCTATTTTTGTAATATCATTGCAGCACTTTGCTTTATTCACCAATTCACGGTTTAAAATCATAGTACAGCCAGGAGCCGCATTTTTCATAAGAAGTGATTTATAATCAGTACGGTAAGGGTTACGATCAGCATACTTCATAAATGAATCTGAAATGATTTTGAGTTCTGAATCCACAACATAAAGATCAGAAAAAACAAGGCATGGCTTATCAGGATTTTCTGCTTCTGTTTTCTTCATTTCCTCAAATACTTTCTCAGTTTTTTCAGGAAGCCATACGTCGTCCTGATCACAGAACATTACATATGGCTCATTAACATATTTCAGCATCGACATGAAGTTTGCACACGAAGAACCGGTCGGAGGATAATCAAACACTTGTATTTTACATGGATTCTTTGCCTGATATTCACGAATCACAGAAACTGTATCGTCGTGTGACCCGTCATCATGAATATATATTTTCAGATTCGGGTAAGTTTGTTTTAATAATGAATCAAGCAATTCGCTCAAGTATTTTTCGCCGTTATATGTTGCCAGCAAAACAGCAATCTCATCCATTTTTCTGATCCTCCATCATCAACTGCCGGAACAATTCAAGGGAAGTCAGAACCCGTTCACATTTCTTCTTCATTTTTGCAGCGTATGAGCCTGCAACGGCGTCTGTTGCAACATCTTCATGATGATATACTTTTAGTGCCGGGTCATAAATCTGCAGCATACCGTCTCTGAGACACTCATAGTCCAGAATCTGTGCCTCACAGTAAAATTCTGTTTCCGGGAAAAGAGCATAATTTCTTTTGGCAATAAATAATTCAGAAAAAATCAGACACGAACCATGAAGAGTAACATTACTCAGGCGTGAATCTATATATTTTTTCTTATTATCAGATTTTTTCTTTCCATAGTAAAGATTGTATATAAGCTTTGAACGGCGGAGCATACCCTTGATTTTAAGTTTTATGGTATTATTTTTTGTTTTTGTTACAGAATTAACGTGTTCATCAATTTCTGAAAGTGTACGTATATGATCAGTTTCCGGATTCTGATGCTTTTCTGCTGACGTGGAATACACATCAGGTCCGAGTACATAGAATCCTGTTTCTTTATATATATCATCCATTATGGTCAGAAAATCATGCTGCCTGATTTCCATATCATTATTCATGGCAACAATAAATGACGGCTGAAAATTTTCCTTTGCATAGTTATATCCAAAATTAATTCCTTTTGCATAACCGGCATTTGTTTTATTTTTTATAACTACAACACGGGAATCATTACTGAAAGTCTGTGTAATAACATCATAAGAATCATTTGGTGAACAATTATCTACCACAACAATACGCATTTCTCCGTTAACATTTTTCAGAATGGAGTTTACAGTATTTATTGTTTCTTCAGATACTAAATAATGCAATATTACAAAACAAGTCATCTTACTTTTTAATCCTTTCCATAATGAGAGTGACCTGACTTCCAACAGTCTGACACATATCAATATTCATACTGATATAGTGTTTGAAAATTTTTTCACGTAATACTTTTAACTGCTGCTCATAAGAACACAAATATGCTGTCAGTTCTTCACCTTTCAGCTTATCTATTGCCGAATCATTCCGATTCCGGGCATTTATTCTTCGGTAAGATTCTTCTGTATTGCAATCACAGTGGACAAGCATTATGCTGTTATTCAGTGCAGCCAGCTGTTCTGTCACCGCCTCCAATGCCGGTAAACTGACATTTTTTTCTGTACAGACAGATGCAAGCGACTGCAAAATACCTTCGTCTGTCAACAGATAAGAACCTTTGAATTTTCTGTATGAATGAAACAGATATACCATGTACATTATTGAAATTGTATCCTCATAAAAAGAAGATGTACCATACCGGGCAGCAGACGGATTTGAAAATAGCCGTCTGCATTTCCGGTAAAAGCCAAAATTTTTCGGAAGAAACTGTATAAAAAAACGGCTTATGATCAGCAATAATTTAGAAAAACCTGACAGGTTTTTTCCACGAAATTCAGCAACACCAATAACTGTTATATCTTTATTTTCAGCCGCAATTTCCTGTTTGACTGTAGTCTTTCCACATCCCGGAAGACCATTTAATTCGAGTATCATGGGATTATCCTTTCATAAGCTGATATATTTCATGCACAAATGTTTCCCATGTTTTTGGTGCAGGCACAGATCTGATATTCTGTTTCATCTGCTGAATCTTTTCATGAGTTAAAGACATGATTGCTTCTTTCAGAGCATATTTTGAATTTGGTTCAATTACAATTCCACCATTGCCAACAATATCACTGGCACCCACATTTTTACTTACAATCACTGGTACAGCATAACTAACAGCTTCAAGAACTGTAAAACCAAATGTTTCGTACCATATACTTGGAGCAAGCAATACATCTGTTTCTTCAAAAATAGATTTCAGTTCATCTCTCTGAAATCCATCAGAATAAACTTTCATATAGGCTGAAGGTGAAGGTACATCACAATATAAATGAAGCTCAAAATTCCGTACCCCTTGTTCCCATAAATCATCCAGCACGTCCCGGATAAGATTAAACCCCTTAAAAGCTTTCGGGGGAGAAAGATATGTCAGACGCAGATTATCATACGGGCGCTGTTCCAGTGACCTGTTATCTGAAATTTCTTTGTTGGAAATTGTGATAACTTCTCCCTGAACAGGAGTCATATACTTCATATATACATTCCGGGAA
>CAMCMW010000054.1 GCA_945876155.1 uncultured Ruminococcus sp.
GTGATACGTCTTGCGTACTTCAACGTCATGGAGGAGTCAAGACAGGCTAAAACAAACGAGGTAAGGCGTGAATATGAAGGGCTGCCTGTCACAAGCGTGGCACTGATACTTCCGCTGTTTTACAGTTTCAGAAAAGACATGGGTATGCTGTTCCCGGATATCTACGCATTTTTGCTCCTTGCGATAGGGGTTGCGTTTATAACACGTTTCAAACTTAAAAAGCCGAAAATGAAGACAATGCTTGCGTTTATCGGAGTAGGTACACTGGAACTGATATGGCTGATATATAAGGTGAAGAGTTCAAAATGATAAAGAAATATAAAGACCGCACAGGTAAAATTATCACAAAAAATGACAGTCAGCAGACACTTCTCAATATGCTTTACGGCTCAGTACCGGGCAGACTTGCACTGAAACCCCTTACTGCACCGTTCCTGTCAGAGATTGCCGGAAAGTTCTGTGACAGTGTAGCATCGCAGTTTATGATAGTACCCTTTATAAAAAATGCCGGAATTGATATGACTGAGTATGAGCCGGCGGCGTACCGTTCCTATAACGAGTTTTTCACAAGGAAAATCAGAAAAGAGTGCCGTCCTGTGGACATGACACCGGAGCATCTGATTAGTCCCTGCGACTCAAAACTGAGTATTTATAAGATAAATGAGCAGAGTGTGTTCAGTATCAAAAATTCCTTTTACAGCATTGGTTCACTGCTTAAATGTCAGAAACTTGCGGAAAAATACAGCGGCGGTTACTGTATGATTTTCCGCCTTGAGGTGGACGATTACCACCGCTATATCTATATTGACAACGGCAGAAAGTCCGCAAACAGGCACATCAAAGGCTGTTACCACACGGTAAATCCAGTTGCCCTGGAAACTGCGGACGTGTATAAGGAAAACACCCGTGAGATAACCGTCCTGCACACTGAAAATTTCGGAGATGTGGTGCAGGCGGAAGTTGGCGCAATGATGGTGGGAAGGATAGTTAATCACCACGGCGCAGGGGAGATAAGACGTGGTGACGAAAAGGGTATGTTTGAGTTCGGCGGTTCGACCGTGGTTCTGCTATTTAAGGAGGACACCGTTATCCCCGACCAGGATATTATTACCAATACCGCAGACGGCTTTGAAACCATTGTTAAAATGGGAGAAAAAATCGGAATAAGAAAATAAAAAGTTCATTTTAAATTAATCGGGCGAGCAATGCTCGCCCCTACTTATTGTATGTGTTTATTTGTAGGGGCGACCACTGGTCGCCCGTTGCTATTTTTGCATTTGTTTCTTTGTGCGCTCAAAGAAATAAACATATTTTGACCAGTCCGTTCATATGCTTTAAGGACAACACTAACAAGCTTTGAAGGAGTTAGGGAGATTATGAAAGGACTGACATCAAAACAGGCTGAAAAACTGCTTGAAGAGTACGGTGAAAATGTAATAGAGAGCAAAAAAGGCAATGGACCGCTTAAAATATTTGCAGGACAGTTCAAGGACGTCATGGTGATGATACTTCTCGGGGCAACGGTGGTATCGGTGTTTTTAGGGGAGATATACGACGCCGTGACCATTATTCTGATAGTACTGCTCAATGCCGTATTAGGCTTTATTCAGGAGTACCGCACGGAAAAGACCCTTGAGGCATTAAAAAACATGACCGCCCCCACAGCAAAGGTACTGCGTGACGGCAAGAAAAAGACCATTCCGGCGGCGCAGCTTGTACCGGAGGATATAGTCTATCTTGAAACCGGAGACAGAGTTCCGGCAGACTGCGTACTGCTGAATGTGAACAGTCTTTTTGCGGACGAGTCAATGCTGACAGGGGAGTCAGAGCCGGTGGCAAAAACTACTGGTTCGGAGAGCGACAGGGACAATTCCTTAAACCGTAACTGCATTGCCTATTCGGGGACAGTCATAACAGGGGGAAACGGTTCGGGGCTTGTTATTGCAACAGGTAAAAAGTCCCAGATGGGAAATATCTCGTCCATGATAAACGAAACGGAAAGCGACCAGACCCCTTTGCAGAAACGGCTTGGGGAACTGGGAAAAGTAGTTGCGCTGATATGTATGGCAGTGTGTGTTATCGTTTTTGGTGCTGGGGTACTGAGGGGAGAGCCGGTTTTCGATATGCTCATGACCGGTATTACAATAGCCATAGCCGCTATTCCTGAGGGACTTCCGGCAACTGTTACCATTGCGCTGGCGCTGGCAGTAAGCAGAATGTTAAAGCAGAAAGCACTTGTGAACAAGCTTCATTCAGTGGAAACGCTGGGGTGTACTTCGGTTATCTGCTCGGATAAAACTGGTACTATAACCGAGAATAAAATGACGGTAAAGCATATTTACAGCGATATGAAGGAGTTTGACGTTACCGGAAACGGCTATAAGATAAGCGGTGAGATAAGATATCAGGACACAAAGCCGAACCCGAAATCTATACCGCCCCTCTATGAACTTTTTAAGTGTGCAGTCTACTGCTCAACCGCTGAAATCACCTCTGAAAGCCGTCTTAACATGAGAAACAGGGGAACAGTTTCCGGAAACGGTGAGTGGACGGTAAGCGGCAATCCTACAGAGGCGGCTCTGCTCATTGCCGCTGCAAAAGGGGGAGTTACAAGGCAGAACACCGGCGACATGGTGAAAATCTCGGAGATACCCTTTGACAGTGCCACAAAGCTTATGTCTGTTACCATGCAGAGTGGTTCGGGGGCAAAGACGGAATATATCAAGGGTGCGCCGGATATACTGCTGAAGAAGTGCGGATTTGTCATGACGTCAGAGGGTGAGTTACCCCTTGACGGTTCACTCAGAAAAAAGCTTGAAAATCAGATAAGCTCATTTTCATCAAGGGCATTGAGAGTTCTTGCACTTGCCAAAAGAGAAAACAGCGGCGGACTTGTTCTTCTGGGACTTGCCGCAATGCAGGACCCTCCTCGTGAGGAGGCTAAAGAAGCAATAAGGAAGTGTGCAAACGCACGGATAAAAACGGTCATGATAACCGGTGACCACAAGGAAACCGCCGTTGCAGTGGCAAAGCAGGCAGGACTTTTAAAAGGCGGCAAGGCGGTGACTGGTGCAGAACTTGACATGATGTCCGACAGCGAACTTGACAGGCGGCTTGACGAGTTTACGGTGTATGCAAGAGTGAACCCCTCCCACAAGCTTAGGCTTGTAAAGGCGTACAAGAGAAAAGGTCATATCGTTACCATGACAGGTGACGGGGTAAACGACGCTCCTGCGGTAAAGGCGGCGGACGTTGGCGTTTCAATGGGTATCACCGGAACTGACGTCACCAAACAGGCGGCAGACGTTATACTCCTGGACGACAACTTTGCGACCCTTGTAAACGCAGTGGAGCAGGGCAGAGGAATATATGCGAATATAAGGAAGTTTGTGCGGTATCTGCTTTCATGCAATATCGGAGAGGTAATAACCATGTTTCTGAGTATTCTTATGGGCTTTCCGGTTGTTTTACTGCCGACGCAGATTCTCCTTGTAAATCTTGTTACCGACGGACTTCCGGCAATTGCGCTGGGTATGGAGCCGTGCGGCAAGGAGGCAATGAAAAAACCGCCGAGAAAGCCTGATGAAAGCTTTTTCTCGGACGGTTTAATGTTCAAGATTATTTTCAGAGGTATCCTTATCGGTCTTTCAACCCTTGCCTGCTTTACGGTACTGCTGAGAGAGGGGTACGGTCTGGGGGCGGCAAGGACTGGTGCGCTGACAACTCTTATTATGTCACAGCTGGTTCATGTATTTGAGTGCAAGTCGGAAACAAAGGGTATTTTCGGTATAAACTATTTTGATAATCTGAAACTTATCGGTGCGGTTTTAGTATCACTTGCAGTACTTGCGGCGGCAGTCTATGTGCCGGTTATCCAGACCGTTTTTTCAACAGTTTCACTGGGGAAAACTCCACTGCTCATATCCCTGGGATTTTCTGTGGCAGTACCCTTTATATCCGGAATCTCTATGGCTTTTTCACGAAAGAGGAAAGATTAAGTCTTGACAATTTAAATTTATGTGGTATAATAAAATGTGAAAAGGGTGAATGCAACAGGCGGTTCTCCCTAAAGATATTGATGTTAAGAAAAAACACCGCAATCTTTTCGAGGGAAGGCGGTGTTATTTCTTATTATTTAAAGAAAATTATTTCTTGTTATCGTGATCATGAAAAATCACATAACACAGAGAGATAGTATTGATTATGATACTAACAAACATAAAAAGTCCTTCGTATGTAACCATAGCTATCACCTCCCTTTTAGAAGGGAGAAACCGCCTTTTACCTTTATGCAAACACTCTTTTCACATATACATTTTATCATGTATATCAGCATTTGTCAATTTAATATTTTATTCGACTTGACAATTTAAATTTATGTGGTATAATAAAATGTGAAAAGGGTGACTGCACTAAGGCGGTTCTCCCAGGAATTTTGGTATAAAGATACACCGCAAGCTTTTGGTCGAGTTGGGTAGCGTTTCTTTATATTTAAAAGAAATTACTTCTTGTTATCGTGAAAAATCAAACTGTAGGGGCTGGCGCCCTCGACAGCCCGGTGAGTGACCGCACAGTACACACTGTGTTTAATCGGGACGTCGTGGGCGCCGTCCCCTACATTTTTGTATCTGTATATCACTATTTGTCAATTTAAAGTGTTTTTTTCAGCATGGTAACCGGTCGAGCCTTATGTAAAATTTAACTCTCAAAGTAAACAACGGAATGTCCTGTCGGGTCACCGACTGTCCTGTAGGGTCACGGACAAAATAAATCATTGACAAAACCCCGGCGTGTGAGTATAATATATTATAGTATGATTTTAAAGACGTAGCAGTCAGAGTAGCCGGGAAAATTTTCTTACAGAGAGTGCCGGGAGGTGTGAGCGGTGCAGAAAACCCCTGTGAAGTGCGGCTGTCAGTCCGGAACAGGAACGAAGTATATTTTAGTATTGTTCTGCGTAAATCCTGCGTTAAAGGAGTCTGAGATACAAACCAGAGTGGGACCGCGGACATTTTCGCCTCTGACCTTTTCAGGTCAGGGGATTTTTTATTTTAAGAAGGTGATAATTTGTTTAAGAGACTTCGTGAGGACATTGCGCTTGTAAAGGAACGTGACCCGGCGGCAAGAAACGCCTTTGAGATATGGCTTACCTATTCGGGGCTTCACGCCGTTCACAGCTACCGCAGAGCGCACTGGTTCTATGAGCATAAAATGTTTACTATTGCAAGAATAATTTCACAGTTTGCAAGATTCCGCACCGGAATTGAGATACACCCCGGAGCAAAGATAGGCAAGGGACTGTTTATCGACCACGGAATGGGTGTCGTCATAGGCGAGACTGCCGAAATAGGCGATAACTGCCTGATATACCAGGGGGTCACTCTGGGTGGTACGGGTAAAGACAAGGGCAAGCGCCACCCTACTCTGGGGGATAACGTTATGGTTGGAGCAGGAGCAAAGGTGCTTGGACCGTTTAAAATAGGGAACAATGTCAAAATTGCTGCAAACGCAGTAGTTCTTGAAGAAATTCCCGATAACTGTACAGCTGCCGGAGTTCCGGCAAGGGTTGTGAGAAACAGGGGTCAGAAAGTACCGGTATGCAAGGAACTTGACCAGATACACATTCCCGACCCTGTTGCCCAGGAAATGTGTTCTATGGAGATGAAGATAGAGAAGCTGACGAAAAGACTGGAAGAGCTTGAAAATGAAAAAAATGCCTAAAATTCATATCGGCATGAGAATATGGAAGACCGTAATTGCGGTTTTCCTGTGTGCCGTTCTGGGAATGATTTTTGATATACACCCTTTTTACAGCATGATTGCCGCTATACTGTGTATGCAGGCTACCAACAGCGAGAGCGTCAAAAAAGGAGTTATAAGGTGTATCGGTACATTCATAGGAGGACTTGCGGCGGTGGTGATACTGCTTATCATAGACTTCACGCCCCTTGTTCCCTTTTCACTGCTTTACTATGTGCTGATAAGCCTTTGTATTGCCCCGGTAATATATCTTACGGTAATGATAAACCGTGAATCAAGCGCATTTATAGCCTGTGTGGTTTTTCTGAGTATCGTACTTTCTCATTTCGACTCGGAAAATCACTACTTGTTCGCAGTTCAGCGTATGCTTGAAACAATTGCAGGAATAATTATTGCTTTAGTAATCAATCGGGTCATAAAGAGTCCGGATAAAAATAATGGAAAAGGAGAATCTGAGGTATGAAAATTTACAATACACTGACCGGTCAGAAAGAGGATTTTAAGCCGATAAACGATGGCAAAGTGGGTATCTATGTCTGCGGTCCGACAGTTTATAACTATATCCACATAGGAAACGCACGTCCAATCTGTGTTTTCGACGTGTTCAGACGCTACCTTGAATTCAGGGGATACGACGTTACATTCATTCAGAATTACACAGACGTAAACGATAAAATTATAAAGCAGGCTGAAAAGGAAAGCTCAACTCCCGAGGATATCGCCCTTAAATATATCGGCGAGTACGAAAAGGACGCAAAGGGACTTAACGTCCGTCCGGCTGACGTTCACCCGAAGGTTTCACTCTACATGGACAAAATTATCAGCATGATTGAAACACTTGTTGAAAAAGGCTACGCATACGAAACTCACGGTGACGTTTACTACCGTACAAGAAAGTTTCAGGATTACGGCAAACTGTCAAAGCAGTCGCTGGACGATCTGATTGCCGGAGCAAGAGTTGAGGTAAACGATATAAAGGAAGACCCGCTGGACTTTGCGCTGTGGAAATCTGCCGGAGAAAACGAACAGCACTGGGATTCGCCCTGGGGCAAGGGACGTCCGGGCTGGCACATTGAGTGCTCAGCAATGGCTAAGGACTGCATAGGTGATACAATCGACATTCACTGCGGTGGTAAAGACCTTGTTTTCCCTCACCATGAAAACGAGATTGCACAGTCCGAGGCGGCAACAGGAAAGACTTTTGCAAACTACTGGATGCACAACGGTCACATAAATATCGACAACAAGAAAATGTCAAAATCTGCAAATAACTTCTTCCTTACAAGGGATGTTGCTGAAAAGTACGGCTATGAAACAATCCGCTATCTGATGATTCAGGCTCACTACAGAATGCCGATGAACTATACGGCAGAACTGCTTGACTCATGCAAGGCGTCACTTGAAAGGCTTTACAACTGTCGTAACGGTCTTGACAGGGCAATTTCTGCGGCGAAAAGCGGAGAGATAACCGACAGTGCAAAGGAAACATTTGAAAAGAGAAAAGAGCAGTTTATCACCGCAATGGACGACGACCTGAACACAGCAGACGGTCTGACAGCGGTATTTGAGCTTGTCCGTGACTTAAACACAATGTCCGCAGACAGCAGTGTTTCAAAGGAACAGCTGGAGGAGGGCGCAAAGCTTTTCGATACACTCACAGGGGTACTGGGACTTTTATACAACAGGGGTGCAAAAGACGAGATTCCCGAAGAAGTAAAGGAACTTGTTTCAAAGAGAGCCGAGGCAAGAAAGGCAAAGGATTTTGCACTTGCTGACAAAATCAGAGATGAGATTGCGGCACTGGGCTACACAGTAAAGGAAACAAGACAGGGAACGGAAATTACAAAGGCGAATTGAGGTAGGATATGCTTAGTAGAAGAGCAAGGTATTTACTGATGGGGGCTGTTGTGGCGTCGGCATTCAGCTTTGCCGCTGTTTCATGTATGAATTATATGGGAAATCAGACGGGGAATTATATTGACATGGAAAATCTGGAGCTTGTTCAGACCGAAACTCCCGAGGACGATGCACCGGTTGCGGTTATAAAGACCAGTCTGGGGGATATCAAGGCGGTTTTGTACCCGGAGTATGCGCCTAACGCAGTTGCAAGCTTTACAAGGCTTGCGGAAAACGGATATTATGACAATACTTATGTTTTCCAGTCTGAACCGGGGGTATATTTCGGTGCAGGAAGTCCGAAGAAAAACGGTGATTTAGGCGATAACTACGACGAGGACGCCGAAAATGTCGAACAGGAGCTTCACCAGAACCTGTGGCCTTTCAGGGG
>CAMCMW010000055.1 GCA_945876155.1 uncultured Ruminococcus sp.
GAAAACGACAAAAACGCATTTAAAATTTCCGCTGACGAATCGGAGTATTTAAGCGACTGTATTATTTCAAAGGAATGTGCCGGAATAAAGAAAAAAGCCGGTAAAAACAGCATAAAAATAACCGTTTCAGACCTCTCTGAAAGTTTTCCGGATTCTCATTCACTTCTGTCACTCATAAAATTAACTGAGGATAAAATGTCAGCCCTCTGACTTTTTATAGTAAACGACAAATTTATTTGGAGTTTACTATTTGCTGATATGCACGCAGCGAACATAGTGAGCGGATGTGCAAAGCATTTACTATATTATAACATTTTTTACTGCAAAAAAAAAGAGGTTTTTAATGTTTTCAAAAAAATTCATAAGAAATGCTGCCTGGGTCATGGTTTTTGCGGCATTTTCAGCGGCAGTTTTCATTGTGACAAAGCGTACCTTTTCTGAAAGTTCCGGCGGCTATGACTATAAAGCTGATTTTTTCGCTATGGATACTGTGGTATCAGTCCGCAGCCAGAGTGATGTAACAAAGGGTATACAGGATATTTTCAGCGAGTATCAGAACGTCCTTGACTGCAACAGCGAGGACAGCGAGGTTTACCGCCTTAATCAGCAAGGCAGTATAACCGCATCTGACATTCTCTCAGAAACTGTCCGCAGTGTGCTGAACCTTAACAGTCAGTACGGCAGTCTTACAGATATTACCGTCGGCAGGCTGACTTCACTGTGGAACGTTACCGGAGAAAATCCCACTGTGCCGGAGGAAAGTGAGATAAAGGCGGCGCTGGAAACTGTGGGTACTGACAATTTAGTCACAGACGGCAGTGAAATCACTCTGAAAAACAATGCGGCTCTTGACTTCGGAGCAGTAGGCAAGGGGGCGGTGCTTGATTCATGTCTTGACTATCTTGAAGAGAACAACTGCAAAAAGACCTACATTTCAACAGGCTCTTCCCTGCTCCTTTACGGAGAGGGCAGTTTTGACGTGAGCATTACCAGTCCCGACGGAGGAATACTGGCGGCTGTGAAAACTGAGCAGTGCTTTCTTTCCACCTCCGGAGGCTATGAACGCTATTTTGAGGTTGACGGCAAAACTTACTGTCACATCATAGACCCACGCACCGGATACCCGACAGAAACCGACCTTACAACAGTAACAGTATTCTCGGACAGCGGAATTGAATCGGACTTTCTGTCCACCATGATTTTTTCAGACGGCAGTGAAAATATTGAAAAGTATCTCCATTCGGATAAATACAAAATATTCGCCGCCGATAAAAATAAAAAGCTTTATGTAAGCGACGGTCTTGATTATGAGGTAAGCGATGAATCATACGGAAAATAAAAGACTTATAACCAGGCGTGACGCAATTATTATAGGTATCATTCTTGCCGCCGGGGTGCTTGCACTGGTGCTTTTCGGAACACATTCACGATACGGCTCAAAGGCGGTAATTTCCGTTGACGGAAAAACGGTTAAAACTATAACCCTTTCAAATCTGTCAAGGACGTATGAGCTTGACGAGGCAAAGGGCGCAGTCATTGAAATGAAGGACGGCGCAATTTGCGTTTACAGCTCCGACTGTCCCGATAAGATATGCGTAAACACAGGCTATATTTCAAAGAAAGGCGAAAAAATAGTATGTCTGCCGAAAAAACTCATAATAGAAATAGAGTAGAAAAAAGCAGAAATATTGCTTTATGCGGAATACTTCTTGCACTATCCGCCGGAATTTCCGCAGCCGAAAGCATGATACCGCTGCCGCTGGGAGTTAAACCGGGTTTTTCAAATCTTCCGGTTATGTACTCCATGTCAAGGCAGGGCGGAAAGTACGGTTTTGCAATATGCCTTTTAAAATCGGTTTTTGTTCTTCTGACAAGGGGCGTCACCGCTTTTTTTATGTCTTTAACCGGCGGTGTGCTTTCATATATAGTAATGCTTGTACTTTACAAAAAAACAAACGTATCTCTTATGCTTATGAGCATAACGGGTGCGTTAATTCACAATTTCGGTCAGCTGTGTGCGGCGTCGGTTATTATGCACACGGCGGTTTTCGGCTACAGTCCTGTTATGATTATCTCCGGCTGTATTGCAGGAGCGGTAACAGGAGCAGTCTTAAAACTGCTGTTTAACGCCATGGACAAAGCTGACTCAAACCAAGGAGGAAAATAATGAAAAGACTAAACGGAGTACGTTTATCTCACCGGAAGGGTACAGCGACTTCTCACACTGTAAGAATTCCCCTGCCGGAACAGGTAACAATTCCAATGCTCATGAACATGGGCGCACCATGCACTCCGCTTGTTAAAGCCGGAGACACTGTTTCTGTAGGACAGAAAATCGGCGATACTGACGCTTTTATGTCAGTACCTGTCCATTCGTCCGTTTCGGGTACGGTAAAAGCAATATCCGATTTAAAGCTTGCAAACGGAAACACCTGCAAGGCAGTCACAATCGAAACAGACGGAAACCAGACTGTTTCAGAGGAAGTAAAACCGCCTGTGGTACACTCAAAAGAGGAGTTCATCAAAGCCATAAGAGAAAGCGGTATAACTGGTCTGGGCGGTGCGGGATTCCCGACCCACATCAAGCTTAATCCGAAAACTCCCGTTGATACCCTTATTATCAACGCCGCCGAGTGTGAACCGTACATAACCTCAGACCACAGACAGATGCTGGAAGATCCGGATTCAATCATTGACGGAATCCAGACTGTTATGAAGTACCTGAAAATCGAGTCCGCAGTAATCGGCATTGAAAACAACAAGCCGGACGCAATTTCGCTCCTTACTCAGAAAACCTCGTCTTTCCCGGACATCACCGTAAAGGCTCTGCCGGCAAGCTATCCGCAGGGTGCTGAAAAGGTGCTTATCTACAATACTGTGGGACGCATAGTCATGGAAGGACAGCTTCCGTCTGACACCGGAGCAGTGGTTCTCAACGTTTCAACAGCGGCGCAGATATCCCACTACATGAAAACCGGTATGCCTATTACCGAAAGGCGTATAACCGTTGACGGCGATATCGTTTCAAAGCCATGCAATGTTTTTGCACCGATAGGTACTGCTTTTTCGGAAGTTCTCGCCTATGCACAGTGCGACACCGAAAAACTGAAAAAGCTTATTGCCGGAGGCCCTATGATGGGAGCCTGTGCATTTGACCTGACAACTCCCGTCGTAAAGGGTACAAACGCCATACTTGCTTTTGAAAAGTACTCCGAACCAACAGTTACAAACTGTATCCGCTGCGGCAGATGTATAAAGGCGTGTCCGTTTAACCTTATGCCGACTGAAATGGAAAAGGCTTACCAGAAACGTGACATCGAAACTCTCAAAGCCTTAAAGGTAACCCTCTGCATGAACTGCGGCTGCTGTACCTACGTCTGTCCTGCCGGACGAAAGCTTGCTGAAACTAACCAGCTTGCAAAAGCGCTTATTCCAAGAAACTGACAGAAAGGATGAACAGAACATTGAATATTTTAAGAATATCTCCCTCGCCCCATGTCAAGGACAGCATGACAACACAGCGTGTTATGCTCTGCGTTATTTTAGCGCTTATGCCGTCCGTGATTTCCGCCGGATACTACTTCGGATTCAGGGCGATCATGCTTATTGCATTCTGCATACTCTCCTGCGTATTTTTTGAGGGTGTGACACGAATTATAATGAAAAGAGAACAGACTATAGGTGACATGAGTGCCGTGCTGACCGGACTGCTCCTTGCTCTCAATCTTCCTGTAACCCTCCCTTTCTGGCAGGCGCTTATAGGCTGTTTTGTGGCTATCGTTGTGGTGAAACAGCTTTTCGGCGGTCTGGGACAGAATTTTGCAAACCCGGCTATCGTAGGAAGAATAGTGCTTATGCTGTCCTTTACTTCAAATATGACAACATGGGCACTGCCTAAATATTACAACACACTGAAAGACTCCGACACCTTTGTTACAATCGGCAGCAGCAAGATACTGACCGGCGCAACTCCCCTTGTGACAGGTAATGCGTCCTACAAAGATTTATTCCTTGGAAACGTTGGCGGCTGTATCGGTGAAACCTGCGCTCTTGCTCTGTTAATAGGCGGCGTTTACCTCATAATCAGAGGTATCATCTCCCCTGTTACCCCTGTTGCATTTATCGGCACTGTTGCCCTTTTAGACCTCGTTGCCGGAAACGATGTGATTTACAATATGCTTGCCGGCGGTCTTTTCCTGGGCGCATTCTTCATGGCAACAGACTACGTCACAACACCGATAACCAACAAAGGTAAACTGATATTCGGTATCGGCTGCGGACTTATCACCTTTATTATAAGACAGTTCGGCAGTTATCCGGAGGGCGTTTCATTCTCGATTCTTCTTATGAATATCGTAACGCCTTATATCGACAGATTCACAATGACTAAGCCTTTCGGTGCTAAAAAGGAGGTAAAGCAGAAATGAAAGAAAAAATAATGCCGCCTTTAGTGCTGATGCTTATTTCAGTTATTGTCTGTGCGCTCCTTGTTGCCGCAAATGCTGCCACTAAGGATAAAATTGTAAAGGCGCAGGAGGATAAATTCAACAAGTCACTTTCTGACACTTTCGGCGACGCTGACTACTCTTCCGTTGATATCGACATTGATGGTATCGACTCTGTAACCCGTGACCAGAACGGCAGAATTATCTTTGAAGTTACAGCAGATGGTTACGCAAAAGGCGGTCTGCACCTCCTTATCGGTTTTGACGGTGAGGGTTCAATTGAGGGAATAAGCTTTCTTTCAATCGGCGAAACTCCGGGACTGGGTACAAAGGTTCAGGAGGACGCAAGCTTTATTGAACAGTTCAAAGGCGTGTCTTCCGCTGACTACGATTTCAGCACAATTACCGGTGCTACCTACTCTTCAAAGGGTATGAAGTCAGCAGTTGACCTTGCGCTGAACGCTTACACTGAACACAAGGAGGAAATTTTAAATGGGTAATCTGAAAGAATTTACCAAAGGTCTTATAAAGGAAAACCCTACCCTTGTGGGACTTTTAGGAATGTGTCCGACTCTTGCAGTCACCACACAGGCTGTAAACGGAATTGGTATGGGGCTTGCGACCACGTTCGTTCTGTTAGGCTCAAATATTGTTATATCACTGCTTAAAAAGGTGATTCCAAAGTCAGTCAAACTCCCCTGCTATATCGTAATTATCGCAGGTTTTGTAACCCTCATAAGCTTTCTGCTCCACGGCTTTGTGCCGAGCCTTTATGACGCTCTGGGAACGTTCCTCAGCCTTATCACTGTAAACTGTATTATCTTAGGTCGTGCGGAGATGTTTGCCTGCAAAAACAAGGTTATCCCCTCCGCCCTTGACGGTCTTGGAATGGGACTGGGATTCACTCTCTCCCTTTTCATAATGGGTTCTGTAAGAGAAATTTTAGGTTCAGGCTCATGGATGGGCATTGACATTCCGTTTATAACACAGCCTATGTCAGTATTTGTTATGTCCGCCGGAGGATTTTTCGTACTGGGCGTTGTTATCGCACTGGTCAACAAGATTGCCGGAAAGAAACCGCCGCAGAAGATTGGCTGTGCCGGCTGTCCTAATGCCGCAAACTGTTCCGGAAGAAAGGGAGGCGCTGAAGAATAATGAAATCAATTCTTGTAATTATGATATCGGCAGTGTTTGTCGATAACTTTGTACTGTCGAAATTTATGGGTATCTGTCCGTTCCTCGGCGTTTCAAAAAAGCTTTCATCAAGCCTTGGAATGGGTGCAGCCGTTATATTTGTAATGACCTGTGCTACTGCCATTACCTACCCCGTTTACTGGTACGTTTTAGTACCCAACAATCTTCAATACCTGAACACCGTTGCGTTTATCCTTATAATTGCCCTGTTTGTACAGCTTGTTGAGATAGCGCTCAAAAAGGTAATGCCGCCCCTTTACAATTCTCTGGGCGTTTATCTGCCCCTTATCACTACAAACTGTGCCGTACTGGGTGTTACGCTCCTTAATATTGACAACGGCTACACATTTTTACAGTCAATCATCAATGCGGTATTTGCCGGAGTGGGATTCTCCCTTGCGCTTATTCTCTTTTCGGGAGTACGCTCAAAGCTGGAAACAGCGGATATTCCTGCAACCTTCAAGGGAATACCGTCCACACTTATTGCAGCGTCCATCGTTTCGTTAAGCTTTATGGCTTTTTCGGGACTTATCAGCTGACGGAAAGGAGTACATAAAAAATGTCAACATATCTGATTCCGATTATCATATTTGCGGTATTGGGTCTTGCTGCCGGAATACTCCTTACTGCCGCATCTAAAATTTTCTACGTCAAGACAGACGAAAGAATAGAGCAGATAAGCGATTCTCTTCCACAGGCAAACTGCGGAGCGTGTGGATTTGCCGGCTGTTCTGACTACGCAAACGCTATCGTAAAAAACAATGCGCCCACTAATCTCTGCAAACCGGGCGGTGCAGAGGTGAGCGCAAAGATAAGTTCAATTCTGGGTACTGCGGCTATGGAAGTCGTTCCGGAAACTGCTGTGGTACACTGCCGTGGTAACTGCGAGGCTGTAAAAAAGCGCTTTGAGTTTGACGGCGTTCAGAGCTGTGCCGCCGCAAAGAGATTCCATGGCGGAGAAAAAAGCTGTACTTTCGGCTGTCTGGGCTACGGCGACTGCGTAAGTGTCTGCGACGAACACGCAATTGAAATTGTAAACGGCGTTGCTGAGGTGACGGGAGTATGCGGTGCTTGTGGAAAGTGCGTAAAGGCTTGTCCTAACGGTCTTATTTCCATAAAGCCTGTGGCAAAGCACATTGACGTTAAATGCTCCTCAAAGGATAACGGCAAGGTGACAAAGCAGTCCTGTGCAAACGGCTGTATCGGCTGTAAGATCTGCGAGAAAAAATGTCTTAGCGAGGCTATAAAAGTGGTTGACTTCCATGCAGTTATAGATTACAATAAATGTACCGGCTGCGGAACGTGCTATGATGCCTGTCCGACCGGAGCTATTACAAACTGCGAGGATTGCTAATGAAAAAAATTATTTCAATGCTCACTGCCGCACTGCTGACTATTTCCCTTTGCGGCTGCGGTGATGACAGTGAGGAAAATGAAAATATCTATCAGAATTTCAAAACCTATATCAGCGAAAACGGTACTGAGGAAAATTACTACATTCAGATTTCCAAAACCGCCGATTCCGCCAACACGCTTATTGAGGCGTCAAGGCTTGGCAACGACTGTGCATTCATGGAATATGATGTCAGCGGTACTCTGAAATTTTACAGAAACAATGCCCTGACTGTGATTTCTTCCTCAACCTTTTACATTCCCGACACAACAGATGCAGTGTGGGAGGACTTTGAGTATGAGGAACTGAACGAAAAGTATCAGGGAATACTGACTGACCTCCTTGACTGTGACGCCGAAAGAACGGTCGAAAAGGAAAAGACCGGTGACAAGGAAATGCCCTATAAGGTGAGTGTGAAGTATAATCCCGAAGAGCTTGACACGAAGTCCATTTTTTCCAACAGCGGTAATTTCGGTATTGTCAGCGTCAAGTTCCAGACGGACGAAAACTTTGAAAAGTTCAGCGAAGTTTCAGTCAGCTGTCAGTACGACTATGACGGCGTTATCTATCTTTACTCTGTGACTTTCGGTGAACCCAACCAGCCTGATGATGAGGGCAAGAACGGTCAGCGGCCGGAGGATATTGAAAAGATATTCACCGCATATAAACAACAGATTGAAGCAATGATGTCAGCGACAGAATGATAAAACCGTCAAGCTAACCCCGCCGAATGGCGCATAGAAGTTTCGCTCAAGCCTTTTCAAAGGCTTGCGGGGTGCATGGGGCAGAGCCCCTGCTCGCTGTCCGCAGACAGCGAAACTCTCTAAAGCCGCTGTGTTCTTTCTCCAAAAAAACTTTAATTCACAAGCACAAGTCAGCTAACCAAAACCCAATTTATCCACGGCGGCTTTGTCATTCAACAGCGCCAGC
>CAMCMW010000056.1 GCA_945876155.1 uncultured Ruminococcus sp.
TTGAAAAGGCTGGCGAAACTTTTGGTTCGCCGTTCGGCGGGGTTAGTTGACTGTTGTTACAAACCTTTTTCTCACTTCACAATTTCATCAATAGCGTCAAGCTCTTCCTGAGTGAAATCGGTTCTGTATGCCGCCTGGACATTTTCCGCAATCTGCTCCGGACGGCTTGCACCAGTTATGACAGTAGTAACCTTTCCGTCACGCAAAACCCATGAAACCGCAAGCTGAGAGAGTTTCTGACCCCTTGCCGCCGCAATCTCATTGAGCCTTACAAGCTTAGTCATTGTCACATCGTCCGGCTTGTGTTTCATCCACGGACGGTTTGATGTGCCGCTGCCGCCCAGATATTTGTCAGTCAGCAAACCCTGTGCCAGCGGAGAAAATACCGCAAGACCAATACCATTCTCAGCAGCATAATCTTTAAGACCATCTGTTTCGATACGGCGGTTCATCATTGAGTATGACGGCTGATTTATGATAAACGGAGTTTTCAGCTCGTCAAAGATTTTTTTAATCTCAGCAGTCTGCTTTGCATTGTAGTTGGATATTCCGACGTAAAGCGCCTTTCCCTGTCTGACTGCCTGGTCAAGGGCGCAGGCTATTTCCTCTGCCGGTGTTTCAGGATCGTATACATGGTGATAGAAAATGTCAACATAGTCCAGTCCCATTCTTTTCAGTGACTGGTCAAGAGAGGAAAGAAGATATTTCCTTGAACCATGCTTGCAGCCATACGGTCCCTGCCACATATCATATCCTGCCTTGGTTGCAATGCACAGTTCATCACGGTATGCACCCAGTCCACGGCGGAGTATCTTTCCGAAGTTTTCTTCCGCTGAACCGTTGTAAGGATCGCCGTAGTTATTGGCAAGGTCAAAATACACCACACCCAGGTCAAAGGCAGTATGGCACATTTTCTCCATATTTTCAAAACTGTCACTGTAGCTGAAATTCTGCCACAGTCCCAGTGAGACAGGCGGAAGTCTGAGTCCCCATTTTCCGCTTTGGTTATAGTACATATTGTCATATCTGTTGTCGCTTGCTGTATACATAATGATTTCTCCTTTTTTGTGATATCTTCATATTATCACAGCTTTTGTGTACTGTCAAGTAGCAAAAGGAAGAGTCCTGTCATAAACTGTTAGTGGTAGTATTTATACTACAAAAAAGCAGCAATGCATAATTGTAATTACTGCATTCAAGGAGGTTTTTTTATTGGATTTCAGTATGTTTGAAAATATGAGATTCAGTAATGATTATCAGCGACCTGTAAGCAACAGTATGATGCCCCGTACTGTACCTGGAAATATCAGCCGTTTTCCGGAGGAAACTCCAGTTGCTATGGCTTATGTTCCTATGCAGCAGTGGTCGGAAGTGTATGACGAGGCTGAGGCATTTCACGCTGGTACGCTGTTTCCGGAACTGAATCTTCCATTTGAACCGGAGGAGGGCTGTTATGGACAGAGATAAGCTTTTCCGGACTATTCAGATGTATGGCTTTGCAATTGACGAAATAGTCCTCTATCTTGACACTCACCCGAACTGTCAGAACGCTCTGAATTATTATCACAAGTACAACGAATTACGGCGTGAGGCAGTGGAAGAGTATAACAGACTTTACGGTCCGCTTACCTCAAGGCAGGTCAGAAACCGTGAAAAATGGACATGGACAAATGAACCGTGGCCCTGGGAAAGGAGTGCCGACTGATGTGGAATTATGAGAAAAAACTGCAATACCCCGTAAATATAAAAAATCCCAATCCAAAGCTTGCAAAGTTCATTATCTCGCAGCTGGGAGGTCCGGACGGCGAGCTGGCTGCCTCTATGCGCTATCTCAATCAGCGTTATACCGCTCCCTATGGTGAGATAAAGGGGCTTCTTACTGATATAGGTGTGTCTGTATCGGTATTGCACCTCTAGTTAGTTTTTATAAATCCGGATTTCTTTTTGCCAGACCGTCAAGATAGGCATTGAACAGTTGCTTATCAGTCTTGCTGAGTTTGCGGTAAGTTTCAATGATGTCCCGTTCTTCAGAGGTCAGCATATCTGAGCTTGGTATAATTGGGGTATCGGGTTCAAAGAACTGTGAAAGTGTAATCTGAAAACCATTGCAGATTTTTTCCAGTGTTAAAACACTTGGAATAGTGTTTCTGATAAATATATTGTTAAGAGATGAGTACGCAATATCAGATTCCTTTGCAAGGCGGTATATTGTCCAGCTGCGTTCCTGCAACAGCTGATTCATGCGCTGAATAATGAAATTTGATTCTGTTTCCATAACCTGTATTCTCCTGTTTAAATAATATATATTATAATTTTAGAGCAATTTCGTGGTATTATGTAGATGAAATTTTGAAAAATAAAAAATACTTAACAATATAACCATAATGAGATATAATGTTTGTGGAATAATTTTAAATTGGATTGGAGAGAATTAAAATGAAGTTAAAAAAAATAACCGCTTTTACATTGGCAGCAGCATGTTCTTTCAGCTTGTTAAGTGTTATGCCGTATACTGCCGGTGCAGAAACCTATGAAGACCTTACCTACGAAACCGTTGACGAAGACCTTGATACTGTGGACGATTATGTTGTTATAACCGGCTGTGATGAAGACGCAGTTTCCGTCAGCATTCCGCCGGAAATAAACGGACTTCCTGTCAGAAAGATTGGTGAAAAAGCATTCTGTAATATCGATTCTCTGACAGAAGTTAAAATTCCTGATGGCATTGAAACAATAGGTGAATTAGCATTTTGTGGTTGTGATTATCTTACTGCTATAAAACTGCCGGACACTGTTACAGAAATATGTACAAAGGCATTTTATTATATGTCCAGCTTATCCGATGTTGAATTAGGCAGCGGTTTAAAAACTATTGGTGAGCAGGCATTTTATGAATGTGAAAATCTGAAAAAAATGATAATTCCTGAGGGCGTTTTGTCAATTGGTAAGGAAGCATTTGGAAGATCCGGATTAACAAGCATTGTTTTACCTGAAAGTCTTAATGAAATTGGGTTAAATGCCTTTTACAGTACACCATTAATCAACAGTCAGTCAGATGAACCGGTTTACTATGTTCATAACTGGGTTGTCGGCAGAAGTACCGATTATATAAGTACATTTGAAACAAAAGAAGGAACAAGAGGAATTGCAAATTATGCTCTTGCTGGTTCTAACGTTCAGTATGCAAAAATTGGTGATGGAGTAAAAGTAATAGGAGATTATGCGTTTAATTATTGCGGTTCTTTGGAAACTATTGAGATTGCAGACAGTGTAACCAAAATTGGTTATGCGGCTTTCAGGGACTGCTATAATCTTAATGAAGTTATTCTTCCTGCTGAGCTTACAGAATTAGGTGAATGCGCCTTTAGCAATTACAATCGATCCTCAGCACCAATCAAAAGCATTACAATTCCAGACAAATTAACAGAAATAAAGAAAGAAACATTCAGAGAATGCACTAAATTAGAAACAGTAACTATCGGAAGTGGTTTGAAGAAAATCTGTGAAAATGCTTTTCAGTCATGTTCAGCATTGAAAGAAATCACAATCCCTGAAAATGTGCAGGAAATAGAATGGAGAGCTTTCCAGGAAAGCGGACTTGATACTGTCAGAATCGAAAATCCTAAGTGCGACGCAACTGGTGACGGATATGTTAATCTTTATGATGCTATAAAAATTGCTAAATACATTATGGGTATGGTTCAATTTGACGAAACTGAAATGTATGCTGCTGATTACAACGAGGACGGTACCGTTAATATCTATGACGCAATCGGCATTGCAAGGCTCCTTTTAAATTAAATCAGAACTTACAGACCATGGGGTATTTCCATGGTCTGTTTTGTTTGCCGTACGGGCAGGTTCTTAATTATTTACAAATTGATTTTCGGGTTAATATGGAGTATAATAAGAAAAAAATATAGTTTATGAAAGGAGTATTTAAAATGACTGATACATTTGAATTACAGTCCGACTGGTTATTAATGATGAAAGATATTCCGGTTATGTTTTTCAGTTTTGAATCCTATCAATTTAAAATATATGATTTATTACATCTGCCTTATCAGTTAAAATCAAGAAAGGGTATCATTAAGATGAGTTCAGATAATTGCACTATGCAAGAAATAGCTTATACTTTTGATTTAATAACATACTTTTTAGCAATGCGAACTTTAACAATATGCAGAGATAATGCTAAAAGGATATTAAATTTATTGGGTTTCCCACAATCCCAGGATCCATACACCAGGAGGGATATCGCTTTATCTTGTCGTGCAGTTTCGTTACAGGATAATTATTGGGTAAAAGGTGTTGATGAGAATATATCCTGGAGTGATGTAAATTTAAGAACCAATAGTTTAAACCAGGAAATTGCGCAGGCTGCTTTGCATGGGAACAGTGTGACCCTGAAAGGAAAAATCTGCACTCCGGAGCTGACAACACAGGGTACTTTTGCTAAGGCATGGAAACGTGAGAACGAAGACTTATACTTATATAAAAGGGGTACTACGAATGGAAATGAATCGCATATCGAAACAGAGGTATCGCATCTTCTGGATAAGCTGCAGATACCACATATTGAGTACTTACCAGCAAATTCGCAAGGGGAATATTGCTGTAAGTGCAGGTGTATGACTACCGACAAGTATTCTGTTTTGACAGCATTGGATTTCCTGGATTATTGTAAAGCCAGTAACATTGAACCTGAATCTGAAATGTTCAGGTATGAACCGGAACTGATATATCAGATGCTTATTGCAGATTACTTATTCAGCAATTCAGACAGGCATCTTAAAGACTGGGGTTTCTATTATGATTGTGATACTATGGAAATAAAAGGGTGTCACCCATTATTTGACCACAATAAGGCATTTGATGAATCATTGATGTTTAACAAGTCAGGCGGTAACAGTCCGGTGCTTACGGATAAGACAATGCTGGAGGCGGCAGGCTATGGGGTATCGAAACTGGGCTTTACTTTACCACAGGGTATTTCAGCCGGTGACTTTACAGACTGTCAGCATTACAGCTCATTCAAATTCAAGGCGGAAAATTTAGGTTTGTTGCCTGAGAAAAAGTTGTCTGGATTTATGAAGTAATTATAGATGAGGAGTATGATTATGAGTTTACATATTTACAGAAGTGCAGATGAAGTGCCGGAGGGCATAAGAGTAGTTACAAATAATAATTTGTTTTTTAATGCAAGAACTCCAATCAGTAATACTGAATTGACTTCAGATATTCTTGCAACAGTGGACAAAGCCAGGTACAATTCCGGGTTCACTTTTATCGGCAGAACACCGGAGTTAGGAGCTTTAAATAAGTCTATGTTAAGTACAGGAACAAAGACACTGCTTAATATTATAAGCTATCCTGATGTGTGTTTTAATGTTGTGGAATGTGGTCTTAACGCATTATGTTTTTTGCCAAGAATAAAAGACGGTTATGTTGTATGGCGTTTTCCTTTAATATCGTATCATGACGAAGCAGATTGCGATATAGTCTACAAAGGGATATCGTTTACGGATTTTTATAAGTTTCTGAAGTTTGTGTCAAAGGAAAATAGATAGTTATGGTATGTTTTAATAAGACTTTTAATGGTATTGATTTTGATGTGTCTTTTGAGGATAAGGTTAATTTATTTTCAGGTATGTCCGGTGAGGGTAAGACTTTTCTCTTTACTGTTCTGGAGAGTTATTTTATTAATAATGATATAAGTTATCAGTATTACAATTCAAGTAGTTTACGTTTTGGTATTAATGAATTGATTTCGGGGTGTACAGGCAGGAGTGTAATAATATTTGATAATGCAGACCTTTATTTAACACAGGAGCTTTTAGACTATGCTGTTAGTCAGGCTGATACAGTTATTATGAGTATGAAATTGTATTGCAAGTTGAGATTTGATTCTTTTGATTTTTATGCAGTAAAATACAGCGGAAACAGTTTGATTGTGCGTAAGGAGGATAAGTTATAATTATGAAAGCTTTATAATGTTGAAGTACAGGTCGAAAATAATGATTACCACCCCTAAGAGAATAAGATATTATCAGTTCAATAATAAGTGATTTCGGCACTTGATTTGTCAACATAGAATTAACACAAAAATTGGGTACTGACTATAGTTAGTACCCCTATTTATATAGGTCAGCCCCCTTCCATGAGTTTTCATGGAGGGGATTTTTTCTGCGGAAAAGTATCCCGGAGTTTAGTCTATAGATTTTTACTGTAAGTATGATATAATTGGGGTATGGAGGTGCGGCTATGAGCAGTAAAGAATATTCAATATCTGAGGAAAATATAAAGCTTGTTTATTTTCGTTCATACAGTGATTTCTGCTATGATGTGGGCGGTGATTTTTTTGTTACCGTTTCACAGAATAATGATGGCTTTACAGAGATACATGGAAAAATCAGTGATATCACAAGAAAGCTTTTGATTTTCAGGCAGCCAGCAATTCTGGTATTCAATGAGATTTCGCCTACAGACTTCATTTATTCAGCATGGGGGTATTTGAAAGAGAATTTCCTTGATGAGGTGTGGAGGGAGTTTGGTGAGGCAGATGAATTAATCAGAGGTTTAGTATCAAAATAATACGTATTGCTACAAAAGGCCGTTATAAATTATTGACATTATTTCTCTATTGAGATATAATATAAAAGAAGTTTAAAAAATACAAGAATATAACAGAGGTGCTGAATATGCGTAAAAAGAAAATGGTTTCGGTATGTCTTGCCTTGAGTTTATTGCTGACCGGAGTTTTATGCGGGTGCGGTAAAGAGAAGAAAGAAGAAGTAAACGAAAATGTTTCTTCAGTTGAAACTGATGAATCATCAGGTAAATCTGTAATAGAAAATATAGTGGACAGTACTTCTTTAACGGATAAGATTTATGCAGACTATCTGAAAGAACAGAGACTTTGCACAATAAGCAAAGGGTTCAGAATTATTGAACCGGGTGTGGCAAAGGATAACCCTAATGGTCTTGCTGGTGCGGTGAAGTATGATTTTGACGGTGACAAGACAGATGAACTTGTTACATTTACCTTTGAAAGAAACACACAGAACGGTGAAGATATCCGCATAGATTATATAAATGTTACTACTGATGGTACAGAAGTTGCAGACAGCAAGTATCTGACAGAACTTGTAGACCTTGAAGATATATATAATGATCACATCGAAAATACAATTTATTTTTCGGATACATCAGTAGTAGAAATAGTCACATCAGAATATAATGATAAAATGTATTTTGGGTGTATTGTTGGTGAAACCCATGATTTAGACGGTCTTGATACGGTATATACTGCATGCAGTGTTTTTTCTGTAGATAACAATGAATTAAAAATAATGTCATCCATGGTTTATGACTATTATCCAATATCTTCAATGATATACGCTGATGTGTTACCGCCGGTTTTTGGAGAAAACTATAAATCCGAAAAGTTGATTGCCACCAAGGAAGATTCAAGTTTTGCAAAAGACACAATTGAGAAAATAAATTCATGTACTGTCGATAAAGGAAAAGAATTGCTATATGCAAATTATAATAGTCTTGAAGCTAAACATGGCAGTGTATATACTGAATCGGTTAGTCCTGGAAATACAAAAACGCTAATCCAATCTGTATTTTCAAATATGCTGAATGAATTCGGACTTGATGTTGTAAATAATCTTTTTGAAACTGATACTGATAAAACAGAAAATTCTATATATTTTGATTTGGCATACAATGAAAAAGTACGAAGGATAATACATACAAAACAAGTTTTATCATGTATAGAAAACGATGAGTATGTTGGAGTAGAATTATCTCTTTCTTCTGACCTTGAAGAAATAATCGGCAATGATTCTCCCTATTCTGAGCCTTTTGCAGATGAACTTGCACTTTACGAAGACATTCTG
>CAMCMW010000057.1 GCA_945876155.1 uncultured Ruminococcus sp.
CAAGGAAAAGTGCGAGATACTGGTAAATGCCTGCTGTCAGCCCAACTGTCCCAAACGTGTAAAGCATTACCACGACATCGGTGTTACGCAGATAGCTTACTGCAATCATCTTAAAAACAAACCGAATGTACCTTTTGTTCCCGAAGAATACGGTCTGGAAAATGAAGCCAAGCTGAATTGTCCTTACATGAACAACGATGCGGCTGATGTTAAAAAACTTCCGACTCATGTTTCCCCGGACGCAATCTACGAAAAGTATCTGCCAATGGGTTTTAACCAGTTCAAAATCGAGGGCAGGACTACCAACATATTCAATCTCATAGAGTCATACATTTACTACATGATAAAACCTGAATTTGCCGACAAGGCACGTCTTGCACTTCTTATGAACCTTATGAACAACGGTGTAATCAAGGAGTTCAATTAAAAAAAGCTTGTCCCCTGAGATTTGTGACCTCAGGGGACTTTTAATCAATTTAAACTCTTTCTTTGATGGCTGACTTAGCCTTGCTGACAATAACCTTATCATTATCATAGGTAAGAATGTTTACAGCATAGCCGATATCCACCCATTTGATTTCTGATATTTCCTCTTCCTGCGCCTTGAAATCATAATTTTTCGCCTGCGCTAAGAAATATACTACGATTTTATGAGTATCCTTTTTCGGCGAGTAGGAAACAGTTTCACGAAACGTCGGATCAAGAATAACATCTATTCCGGTTTCCTCCATTATTTCACGCTGGGCTGTTTCCAGCTCAGTTTCATTACCCTCAACGTGTCCTTTCGGGAAAGACCAGTGTCCGCTGTTGACGTGTTTAATGAGAAGAATTTCTATATTCCCGTGAAATTTCCGAAAAACAATAGCTCCGCATGATTTTTCATGAAGCATTTTTACAGATTCCTTTCTTTTTGATAAATTATTAAACCTGAACGTCTGTACCTCAGAAACAGCCATTGAAAAGATTTAATAAATGATTTGCATTTATTATACCATATTTTTTCGGCTTTGTCTACAACTTTTTACCCTTATCTATTTGACTATATGTAAAAAATGATATATAATGTTTATATAGTGAACGCAAAAAATAATTTTGCTTTCACTATAATAATTTATTTTATAGCCTTGCACATACGCTTACTTCGTAAGCTCCGTGCATATCGGCTAATAGTAAACGAAAAAAATATTTTTCGTTTACTATAGAAACTTCAATGGAGGAAAAATATCCGTTATTTTTACCGGATATACTAAAAAATTATGAATAATACTTTTTTTGAAAACAGTGATTACAGCGCTGATTTCTCCGCACCGCCGGAGGTATCAGACATAAATTCCAAAAACCCCTTTGACAATTTTACGGAATATGAGGACTACAACAGCGATTACAGCGAGATTGTTCCCCAGATAGAGATTCCCGGCTGTGTTATCCCCTTTGAACCTTCGAGAGATGAGAAAAAGAAAGTGCGCCATTATTTCAACATTGCCGGTGCCGGAGTGCTTATCCACTTTATCGCAGCATACGGTATCATGACGGCTATACTGACTCTTCTTCAGTTTATTGTCATGAAAAGGACGGTGTAAAAGTTTCAGAGGCGAGTATTCAGTACCTTACCGGACTGGAAAACTTTTTCAGCGAATCCTCAATAAATATGGGAATAAATATGCTGGTTTTAATGACCTGCAGTATACTGGTTTTCCTTATTGGTTCAAAGGTGTCAAAAATAAAAATTGGCTCCTACTTCCAGACCAAAGACCTGACCTTTATGACTATTGTTTCCTACTGTATAATCTCTTTCTTTGTCAGGTACGTGGGAGGAATAGCCGGAACAGCCTTTGAGATGATATTCAGTGGAGTTGATATGACTGTGGGTACTGAGATGATGAACTATCAGAATCCGAAAACTATTGCCGTTACCGCTGTTTACGCCTGCTTTGTTGCACCAGTCACCGAAGAACTGATGTACCGTGGATTTGTCCTGAAAAATCTTTCAAGAGTAAGCCAGCGTTTTGGTATTATTATGAGTGCGCTTTTGTTCGGTCTTATGCACGGAAATATCGCTCAGTTTATCTTCGCTTTCTTTATGGGTATTTTCTTTGCCCACATTGATGTAAAACACAATTCCATCCTGCCGTCAATGATTGTCCATGCCTTTGCAAATACGGTTTCAACAGTTATTTCATACTCAGGCGCTCTTGATAACGTTGTGGCTGCCGGACTGACAGGCTTTGCAATGATGGCACTGTGCGCCGCAGGACTTGTCCTCTTTGTGAAATTCTACAAAAAAAACCGCCTGCCGTTTACAATGCCCCATCAGAAGCTCAGAAACGGCACAGCAGTTTCATCTGTTATGCTTATGCTTTCAATTGCTGTTTATGCGATAATCACGGTTATCAATTCCTTCCCTTCACTTTCAAATGCACTGTCCGGCTAAGCAGTAAAAAATCCGTCGTTATAAAATCCCAGCTGAGTGACCGGCATACCGCCGTTGAAAACTACGTCAACGCTGTGTATCTTTTTCCTCACAAAATCACCGTAGGTTATAAGGTCGAACAGGTCCTCATAGTTATACCCCACGTATTTTATATAATTGCATACGATCCCTCTCATACTGAAGTTGAGCCTTTGATCCAGAGCCGATTCCGGATCGCTTAAAAACTGACGGTCGAGAGGGATCTGCTTATGCCTGATGATATTTCTGCCGGTCGCCGCCTGATTTTCCTTGCTGTAGACATCATAGTTTCCTTCAATGTCCTGCATATGGATATGGCTTATCACCTTTGTAAAGTCATGGCGTACTCCCGTGGCAAGTACCGATTTTTCATCAATATAAAGCAGACTTGACGGTGGTTTCTGGGTTATCCTGACATTATTTGTCCCCTCGATATACGGATAAAGCCCGGTCTGCTTATACCCCAGATTGCATACAGCGTCCCAGATAGTTGAGCCGTCCTTTATATAGATATAATTTTCTGTCTCACTGTCTTCACAGGTTACATATGGTATATCCGAAAAGGTTGTTATGACGCCGTTTAAGTCAACGTTTGTCATCATTCCCGGAGTGGGCTGGTTCTGACAAAGCAGTGAAGTAAATCCCTTTGATTTTATAAATACTTCATACCTGCCGCTGTGATGGCGTATGTCTATGCTGTCAACCAGACCGCAGTGCATTACCATTTCATACATCAGGAATTCAATACGGTTAAACTCGGCTATTTCCGCAGTGGAGCTTAAAAATTTACACTCAAAATAAACATAAGGCGTATAAAGTTCCTTTACATACCGGAAATAAAAGCACACCTCTTCAGCCCTGCAATTATTTTCAGCGTCGTACATTCTGACTGTATACTTCGCCACTCTCTATCCCTCCCCCTTTGCTATGATATAGCTGTCACAGCAGAGCGTCACCTCGCATTTAACAGTCTGTGACTTTATATCATTAACTGCGCTGAAACTTTTCAGCCTTGCAGCATTAAAGAATATGCCGTCCATGGTGAGAAAGAATCTCATGTTATTGTTCATAAGCGTATTGAACTCCACACAGGGCGAGGCACATTCCGACTTCAGCACATACCCTTTAAGTTTCAGATAAGCCGGAAACGAGCCGTTGTCAGTAAAATACATACTGCTGCCTACAAGGTTCTGAAAACTATAGCGCCTGTCACGGCTCAGCTCATAAGAACTGACATAAAGCTTTATATCGCCGAGTTCTGCAAGGCAGTATTTTTCTTTATCAGGACTGTGATTCATTTTTCTCCTCCGTTCTGCCGGATATTTCCGCTTTACATTCCAGTACAAGCCTTCTCAGACCATTATCCTGTACCGGTGCAGAAATTTCCGCATGGTTTACCTGATAGCCTGACGCCGCAAGTCTGTCAAGCAGCTGACTGTCAAGCACCTCATAAAGTTCTGAGGGAGGCGTGTCAGGCTTTCCGAGAATACGTATGCGAAGGCTGTATTTTTCGCTGTAGTACTCCCCTGCCTCTCCGGAATATCCATTTTCTATGACAATTTTTGAAATACCGGCAGCGGCGTATATGTCCTCATGGTCACATACCGGAATCTTTTCATATTCGCTGTAAACCGCCGCCTCTCCGCCTTTCAGAACCGCCAGTATGTCCTCTATGGCGTTTACCAGTCCAGCCACGCAATCACCCCCTTATCCGCTGCACACTGCACTGAAAACAAAGTCATCATCACAAAGCAGGTCAGCCGCCGCCTTGTAATACTCGCACATAAGCTCCTTTGCAAGGTCGTATTCCATCTGTGAATTGCCCTTGCTGTCAGCAGTACCGGCATAGGTGTAAGCTACCTTGTTTTTCACGCAGGTAAGCTGGCTGTATCTGTAATTTGCAATAGCCGCACAGAGATAGTCAAGCCTTATGTCAGCGGAGGAAGCACCCTCTTTAAGCTGACGGCTCACCTGCATGATTGACGAGTCAATAAGCGGCTGATACTTGTTGATGTCGATTTCACCCGAAAAGAGTATAAAAAGTGATGTTATCTGTGAAATGTTCATTTATTTTTTCCCTCCATTCTGAATTCGTCAAGACTGCTTTCTTTCATTTCAAGCTGTGAAACGATACCGGACTTGTGTTCCTTTTCAAGCAGTTCCTTAAAGGCAATAAGCTCTTCTGCGTCCATTTTGTCAGCGGCGGCTGTAAGTGCCTTTGCGTACACGTCAGAACCGTTAGCAAGGCAAAGTCTGTAGATGTCCGCCCTCACTCCGGCGCAGAGTTTTTCTATAAGCTGGTCTTTTTGGGGACTGCCCTCACTTCCTGCTCCTGCAAACTTTTTTGTCACCCCAGCATTTACCTGTGCCGGAACAGCAACAAAGCTCCACTCATAAGCGTCGGTTATATCGTCAAGCACTGCATGAGCAATTTTGCCGTTATAGGATTTCCCGGAAGTATGCGGACAGCCCTTGCGGTTCAGGTCAGCTCCGCAGACAGAGCATTTCCTTGATTTTGCACTGCATGAAATGCTGACTTCCTTTTTGATACCGCCGTCAATTTCACGGATAAGGCTGAGATTTTCGTCCGTTCTCACCATGTATGCGCTGCCTTTAAGGTAAGTGTACGGTTCTCCGGCGGCGGTAGTTTTCGAGTTATCCGTCACAAGTTCTGCGGAGAATATTCTTGCAGTCTGTCCGGCGGATTTGGGGTTGTGGTCGAAAATACCCGTCTTTCCCACAAACAGCTTTTCAAGGGATTTAAGGGCATTAAGAGAGAATCTTTCACCGTCCCTGTCGATATCGTTGTCGCAGAGGATAACGTCGAATATGTAGACCTCGTCCTCGCTCATTTCACGTCTTGTGAATTTGTTAAGCTTTTCAAGTGTTTCGGTTTTATCCATAGTGATTTTCCTTTCATTGGTTTATTTGCGGAGTGTGACAAGGGGTGACTTTACCCCTTGTCCTCTGTCCGCTGTGTCCGGTTTACCCTTATGCAAGGCTGAGTGTCTTTACAGCGTCCGCCATAAGCTTTCTGAACACAAGGTTGCATGAAACCGTAAATGCGTCCATCTGGCGGTCAATAAGCTTGTCCGTTTCCATTACAAGTTCAGAACTTGTGACAAATTCAAGGGCATAGCGGCTGTCGATACCGATAATTGTGTTATCGTCAATCTGGCTTGACTTGATAAGCTTTGTGCCGAACGGAAGAACGATATTACCCTTTTCGTCAGCTGTCAGAGCGTCGCTGAACTGCTCCATGGAAATGATTGCGGCGATATTCTTCGGTGATGCAACAAGAGCAGTCATGTCGTAGGAGTTAAAGCTGCCGAACAGTGATGTAATATCGGAGAACGCAAGGGCAGAACCGGAAATAGTCTGAGATTCCGCACCAGTTTTGAGTACGGTAACAGCGCTGTTCACCATTGCATCAGCAAGCTTTTTGCCGATTGAACGGAGTGTTACCGCAAACACGTCCAGTCTCTGCATTCTTACTGCTTCATAGGACGCTGTGATAAGTCTGCCGAATTTCAGCAGGTTGACAGAATCCGCTGATTCCTTGATTGAAGTTTCAGGGAGAGCTGTACCCTCTGCTGTGCTGGTTGTGTAAGGAGTGGTTTCAGTCACGCTGTAGCCTCTGTACTGGTTGCAGTCTGAAACTGTCTTTACTGCCACAAGTTCGCCTAAAACGGATTCCTCCATGCCGGCTGTAACTGCACGTCTTACAAATTCCGGGAAAAGCACTGCGCTTTCTGTAGTAACAAAGAACTTCTCAACCCTGTCGCAGTTTTCACCGCTGATTTTGATGTCGAAACGCTTGAGCTGTCTTTCAAAAGCGTCAAGACCGCCCAGAGGAGTACCCTCGTAGTTAGCAGTCGGGTCGATTTCCTCCAGAGCCTGTAAAAAGCTCTTGCCTGCAAGATTGTAAAGTCCCTTTTCAAGTCTGATTTCGTTATACATAAAATTTACCTCCATTAATTCTTAGTAAATGCCAAAATAATTTGTCATTTACTATAATAAATAATTTTAAATGCCTCGCACATTCGCTCACTTCGTTCGCTGCGTGCGTATCGGCAAATAGTAAACTCCAAATGAATTTGTCGTTTACTATAAGCTTCTTTCGATTTCTTCTGCCTGTGCGTTTTTCAGACGAGCCTCCGCAAGAACGGATTCGTCCTGAAGATTGATGTTGTCCCACTCAACCGTAACTCCCGACAGTGAGCCGTTCTGCATAAGGAATGCAGACGCCGCCTTTTTTATAACCGGAGTTATCATTCTGCGGTAATATTCCAGCTCAGATGTAAGTATATCTGCCTGCTGAGAGGACATTCTCTCTGTTGTGGACCAGTTAAGTCCCAGCAGAAACGGCGGAACGGAAAGCTTTGCAACCAGCTGTTCCATTATCTGGCGCACCGGTACTTCCGTATCAAAAAGCTGATTGTCCGCACCGATAACCTTGATGTCAACGTCACCCACCGCCACAAAGTCTCTTATCTCGCCGTTTTTGGCAGCGGTCATACCGTCCGACCATTCCTTGGCTATCTGCATTGCCCTTTCACGGGAATACGCCTTTTCGCCGCTGTCGGAAGATGGCTTGTAGGTGACAGCGTATCTGACGTTGCCTGCCCTTTCGTAGTTCTGACCGATACAGCGGTATATCTTCATAAGAATACGGCTGAGTGCCGGAAGTCCTCTGAGAATTGATACTCCCATGTTCTTACCCGGCGGCGGATTCAGTGCCGAAAACAGAATAAGATTCTGATTTTCAAATGCTTTAAGTTTACCGCCCTTGCATTTAAGACAGTAGACAGGAAGTCCTGTTTTGCTGTCCGCAATGACTGCAATTCTTGACGGGTCACCGTTATAGAGAGAACTGATTCTGAGAGTATCGCTGTCGAGGATTATTTCCCCCACTGCGTTACCGTAGGTCAGCAGACTTTCAAGAAAGCTGTCGGTAAAGCTGTGGAGTGACTGTCCTGTCAGTCCCACAGGAATATCCGACACAAAGCTGTCCATAAGCGGCTGCATACTCTCGTCCTCGCATATCACTCTGTAACCTCCGGTCAGACGTACGATTTTTCCTATCGCCGCATCAATTACCGGAACGGTAAAGCGCAGATGGTCATAAAGGTCCTTTTCCCAGTGCTCAACGCTGTCGGGCATTTCACCGGGAGTTTCGGTGTACCTCACAGCTGAGGAAACCGCTGGTTCTGTCAGTATTTCTGCCTTCTTCTTTTTTCCGAATTTCATACTTTCACCCCCTT
>CAMCMW010000058.1 GCA_945876155.1 uncultured Ruminococcus sp.
GTGTGCGTTTTGGAGGATAATATGAAAAAACTTCTGAAATTTATTTGTTGCATTGCTTCTTTGGGAACTTTAGCTGGATGTTCAAATGATTCTGATGATATCAAAACCGATACGAACATTAAGGTCGATGTGGGAAACATAGATGCCAAAGTTAAAGTTGATGCGGGAAATATAGATGACAGTGTTAAAGTTGATGTCGGAAATATAAAAACGGATATTGATGTAAAATAATTAAAATGAGGTAAATAAAAATGGCTGAAAATTTTTTCTGTGACGGAGTTGAAATGGCTCCTCAGCGTTCACTTTTCAACGCTCTGGGTATGACCCGTGAGGAAATGAAAAGACCGCTGGTTGGTATCGTTTCATCTTACAATGAGATTGTACCTGGTCACATGAACATAGACAAAATCGTCGAGGCAGTAAAACTCGGCGTTGCAATGGGCGGCGGTACTCCTGTGGTATTCCCTGCAATTGCAGTATGCGACGGTATCGCAATGGGACACAAGGGCATGAAGTATTCTCTCGTTACCCGTGACCTTATCGCTGATTCAACAGAGTGCATGGCGCTGGCTCACCACTTTGACGCTCTCGTTATGGTGCCAAACTGCGACAAGAACGTCCCCGGACTGCTTATGGCGGCGGCAAGAGTTAACGTTCCTACCGTATTCGTAAGCGGCGGCCCTATGCTTGCCGGTCACGTAAAGGGCAAGAAAACAAGTCTTTCAAGTATGTTTGAGGCAGTCGGCGCATACTCTGCCGGCAAGGCTACTCTGGAGGACGTTGAGGAGTTTGAAAACAAGGCTTGTCCTACCTGCGGTTCATGTTCGGGTATGTACACTGCTAACTCCATGAACTGTCTGACAGAAGTTCTGGGTATGGGACTTCGTGGAAACGGTACAATTCCGGCTGTATACTCCGAGAGAATCAAGCTTGCAAAACAGGCTGGTATGGCTGTAATGGAACTGGTGAGAAAGAATATCCGTCCCCGTGACATCATGACAGAAAAGGCGTTCCACAACGCTCTTACAGCCGATATGGCTCTTGGCTGTTCAACTAACAGTATGCTCCATCTTCCGGCTATCGCAAACGAGTGTGGAATCACAATAAATCTTGACATGGCAAACGAGATTAGTGCTAAAACTCCTAACCTCTGCCACCTTGCACCGGCTGGTCACACCTATATGGAGGACTTAAACGAGGCAGGCGGCGTTTATGCGGTACTTAACGAGCTGAACAAGAAGGGCCTTATCAACACTGACGTTATGACTGTAACTGGTCAGACACTGGGCGAAAACATCAAGGGCGTTGTAAACAAGAACCCTGAAATTATCAGAACTATTGACAATCCATACAGCGAAACAGGCGGTATTGCGGTACTCAGAGGCAATCTTGCGCCGGACGGCTGTGTTGTAAAGAGAAGTGCTGTTGCCCCGGAAATGCTGACACATTCTGGTCCGGCAAGAGTATTCAACAGCGAGGAAGAGGCTATCGAGGTAATCAGAGGCGGCGGTATCAAGGCTGGTGACGTTGTTGTTATCCGCTATGAGGGACCTGCCGGCGGCCCTGGCATGAGAGAAATGCTCTCACCGACTTCTGCTATTGCCGGAATGGGTCTTGACAAGGACGTAGCCCTTATTACTGACGGACGTTTCAGCGGTGCTACAAGAGGTGCGGCAATCGGTCACGTTTCTCCGGAGGCTGTAAGCGGCGGCAACATCGCATACGTTCAGGACGGCGACATTATCTCAATCGACATTCCGAACTACAAAATTACTCTCGAAGTTTCCGACGAGGAACTTGCCGAGAGAAAGAAAAATACAAAGATTCTCGTAAAAGAGGGTATCACAGGCTACGCAAAGAGATATGCGGCTATGGTTTCCTCTGCGGATAAGGGCGCTATTATTAATAAATAAGGGGATTTTACGGCAGCTGTATGTGTAACCTTATTGAGGGAAACCCTTTTGAAAAAGGGTTCTCCCTCAAACTCCCTTCCTAAAACTTTAACCTATTTTTTCTCATAGGGGCACAGCCCCTATGAGAAAAAATGAATCAAAAGTCTTTGGAAAGGGGTCTGGGGAAGAACCTTTCCTCAGAAAGGTTTGCCCCAGCAGGGTTACGTATATACTGCCGCAAATTCCTATTTTTACAATAAATCTGAAAGGAATGATATAAATGGGCATGACAATGACGCAGAAAATACTTGCGGCTCATGCAGGACTGGACAAGGTTGAGGCTGGACAGCTGATTTTAGTAAACCTCGATTTAGTCCTCGGCAACGATATTACCTCTCCGGTTGCCATAAAGGAATTTAACAAGCTGGGCGCTGAAAACGTCTTTGACAGGGACAAGGTAACAATGGTTATGGACCACTTTGCTCCTAACAAGGACATCAAGGCGGCTGAACAGTGTAAAATGTGCCGTGACTTCTGCGGTGAAAAGGACATTACAAACTTCTACGACGTGGGCGAAATGGGTATCGAACACGCTCTGCTCCCGGAAAAAGGACTTGTTGTTTCGGGTGACGCAGTAATCGGTGCGGACTCCCACACCTGTACATACGGCGCACTGGGTGCATTTTCAACAGGCGTTGGCTCAACTGATATGGCGTGCGGTATGGCAACAGGCAAGGCTTGGTTCAAAGTACCGTCCGCTATTAAGTTTGAACTGAAAGGCAAGCTTAACAAGTACGTTACAGGCAAGGACGTAATTCTCCACATTATCGGCATGATAGGTGTTGACGGTGCGCTTTACCGTTCAATGGAATTTACCGGCGAAGGACTTTCCTCACTCTCCGTAAGTGACAGACTTTGTATGGCTAACATGGCTATCGAGGCAGGCGCTAAAAACGGTATCTTTGAGGTTGACGAAAAGACTATTGAATACGTCAAGGAACACAGTAACAGAGAACCAAAGGTTTACAAGGCTGACGCAGATGCACAGTATGACGAAACCTACGTTATTGATTTAAGCGAGATAAAGCCGACTGTTTCTTTCCCGCATCTGCCGGAAAACACACATACAGTTGACGAAATCGACGATATAAAAATCGACCAGGTTGTAATCGGCTCATGTACAAACGGAAGATTTGAGGACTTACAGCTTGCCGCTGAGATTTTAAAGGGCAAAAAGGTTGCTAAAAATGTAAGAACAATCATCATTCCGGCAACACAGAAAATCTACCTTGAGGCTATGGAACAGGGACTTCTGAAAATCTTCATTGAAGCAGGAGCAGTTGTTTCAACTCCGACCTGCGGACCGTGCCTTGGCGGCTACATGGGTATTCTGGCGCAGGGCGAAAGAGCCGTTGCGACTACAAACAGAAACTTTGTAGGCAGAATGGGACACGTTGATTCCGAAATTTACCTTGCAAGTCCGGCTGTTGCGGCAGCGTCGGCAATTGCAGGAAAAATTGCAGAGCCAAAGGAGGTAATGTAAGATGGTTTTTGAGGGTAAGGTTATAAAATACGGCGACAACGTTGACACAGACGTTATCATTCCGGCAAGATACCTGAACACAAGTGACAAGAAAGAGCTTGCCTCCCACTGCATGGAGGACTTAGACGCTACTTTTGCCGGACGTGTACAGAACGGCGATATCATGGTTGCCGGCTTTAACTTCGGCTGCGGTTCTTCCCGTGAACACGCTCCTATTGCTATCAAGGAAAGCGGTATTTCACTGGTTATCGCAAAAAGCTTTGCAAGAATTTTCTACAGAAATTCAATCAACATCGGTCTTGCGATTTTAGAGTGTCCGGAGGCAGTTGACGCTATCGAAGAGGGACACACAGTCGAGGCTGACCTTGACAAGGGCGTTATCACCGACAAGACAACAGGCAAGCAGTTCAAGACAGAGCCGTTTCCGGAATTTATCCAGTCTATCATCACCAACGGCGGACTGGTTGAGTCTATTAAAAACGGCAGCTTTAAATAAGGAGTAACAACAATGGAATTTAATATAGCATTGCTCAGAGGCGACGGTATTGGTCCGGAAATCGTGGACAGCGCCGTTGAGATTCTGAAAAAAACAGCAGACAAGTTCGGACACAAATTCAACTTCACCCCTTACCTTATCGGCGGTGCGGCTATTGATGCTACAGGCAAGCCGCTGCCGGAGGAAACAGTAAAGGGCTGTCTTGCAAGTGACAGCGTACTCTTAGGCGCAGTAGGCGGTCCTAAGTGGGACAATCTCCCGGGTGACCAGCGTCCGGAAAAGGCGCTTTTGGGTATCCGTGCGGCTCTTGAACTTTTCACAAACCTGCGCCCTGCAAAGCTTTACAAGGCTTTAAAGGACGAGTGTCCGCTTCGCCCTGATATCGTTGCAAACGGCTTTGACCTTATGATGGTAAGAGAGCTGACAGGCGGTATCTACTTCGGCGAAAGAGGAAGAAGAGAGGGCAAATACGGCGAAGAGGCTTACGATACAGAGTGTTACAGCAAAATGGAAATCGAGCGTATCGCAAAGGTTGCCTTTGAAACTGCAAGAAAGAGAAACAAGAATGTTATCAGCATAGACAAGGCTAATGTTCTCGAAAGCTCACGCCTCTGGAGAGCAACAGTCCACGAAATCGCAAAGGACTATCCGGACGTAACCTGCACAGATATGCTGGTTGACAATGCGGCTATGCAGTTGGTCAAGAATCCGGCACAGTTTGACGTTGTGGTAACTTCAAATATGTTCGGTGATATCCTGTCAGATGAGTCCTCACAGATTACAGGTTCAATCGGTATGCTGCCGTCAGCGTCACTGGGTTCAACAAAGAGAGGTATGTACGAGCCTATCCACGGTTCTGCTCCTGACATTGCCGGACAGAACAAGGCAAACCCAATTGCCACAATCCTTTCAGCCTCAATGATGCTCAGATATTCCTTCGACCTTGATAAGGAAGCAGACGCTATTGATGCCGCTGTTGACAGATTCCTTGAAGAAGGCTACAGAACTGCTGATCTGGTTGGAAACACTGGTGTTAAGCCGCTGTCTACAACTGAGGTAACAGAGAAGATTTTAGAGTTTATCTAAGAAGGTGCTTTTACCGTGAACAACAAATTACAGGAGCTTCATTTCAAATTAAGCTCACTGGTTATTTTCAGGGATATCATGAACTGCCGCACCATGCAGAGTCTTGAAAGGCTTTTAAGCAGTTTTGATGACGATGACGCAGTGGCGCAGATTCAGGCGTATTCCGACTTTGTTTCAAACCTTTACCGTCACCACAACGATTTGAGTTCATACATTCTCACTCTCATTTTAGAGGACGAGAACATCTACATGATAAGAAAGGCGCATAAGCTTGAAATAAGCGATAAAATGCACGAATGTCTTGTAAACGAGCTTGAATCACTCCAGTGCATTGCTGAAATGACTTCGGAAATGGTGCGCAGAAATATAGCCTATGACGGTTTTCTGCCGGAATGGGACAACACTCCCTACGACTTCAAGGCGGAGTATAAAAACAGGGTTGACAATATTGAGCGTTACGGCTACGGCATTTACGCAAAATATTATATGTTTATTGTCAAGGAAAGCAATATCGTGCCGGTAAAGTATCCTGACGAAATAAAGCTTTCACAGCTTATCGGCTACGAAAAACAGCGTCAGCTGATAATCGACAACACGCTGGCACTGATAAACGGCAAGCCTGCGTCAAATGTACTGCTGACAGGCGATGCCGGTACGGGCAAGTCCTCCTCAGTCAAGGCTATTGCAAACGAATTCCGTGACAGGGGACTGCGTATAATAGAGGTGCGCAAGGATCAGCTCAGGGATATTCCGGTAATAATCGACAATCTGAGTAAAAATCCGCTGAAATTTATCCTCTTTATCGACGACCTTTCATTTGCGTCAGACGACGATAATTTCGGTGCGCTGAAAGCAATACTGGAAGGCTCTGTTTCGGCAAGGGCGGACAATATTGCAATCTATGCCACAAGCAACAGGCGTCACCTCGTCAAGGAAAGCTTTTCCGACAGGGACGGCGACGATATGCACAGAAACGACACTGTTCAGGAGCTTATTTCCCTTTCAGAGCGTTTCGGACTTAAAATAGCCTTTTCAAGACCTAACAAGGCGGAGTACCTTGAAATTGTATTCGGACTTGCAAAGCAGTATAAGCTTGATATGTCCGAGGAGGAACTTGAAAAGGAGGCGGAGCGTTACGCTGTCGGCAGGAGCGGACGTTCTGCAAGAGCTGCAAAGCAGTTTATCGACAAAATGCTTACCTGCCATGACACACTGAAGTAAGGCAACACCGCACAATTAACGGCTAACGCCTTTGCCGCACATCTGCTTGCAGATTTCCCACCATATCACGCAAAAAACTCTTGACATACGCCAGTATGCCTGCGAGTTTTTTACGCAATCTGCTGAAAAATCTGACTGCGCATCTATACGACAATAATTGTGCGGTGCTGCCTAAAAGCTATGACGGGAACCTTTCCGGTTTACGGTCCTACAGAGAACCGCTCCCGGCTGAGAAACGGCGGACACGATTCCGGAATATTATCCTCCCTGAGCTGACGGCTGAAATTATAGAACCTGTCTGCATAGGAAATGTGTACGGATTTTCGTGCAAATTTCGTTGCAGACAAGGCAAAAATGCGCAGGCATACTTGCGTATGGCAAGCATTTTTAACGTAGACTGCGGCGGAATTTGCCGAAAAGACGTGCGCATATGCCTGTGCAGAAAGGTTCTTTAGTAAGCCGCTCCGGTTTTCCCCCGTTAAAAGGGAAACGTATTGTCAGATACGAGAAAATATTGTTTTGGGGTGGTTAGCGGAGTGTATACTTCGTCCCTGAAACGAAATTTAATGAAATGAGTGTATAAAAAATGCTGACTCTTGATAAAATCTACCATGCAAGCTATGTGCTGAAAAATGTAATCAGAAAGACTGACCTTATCCATGCCCCGAAAATCAATCCGGAGAGCGAAATTTATCTGAAAACTGAAAATCTTCAGATAACCGGTTCATTTAAGGTAAGGGGCGCTTACTACAAAATCTCACAGCTGAGTGATGAGGAAAAGGCAAAGGGCGTTATTGCCTGCTCTGCCGGAAACCACGCTCAGGGCGTTGCACTTGCTGCCGCAAAAAACGGTATCAAATCACTGATTTGTCTGCCGGACGGCGCACCTATCTCCAAGGTTGAGGCAACAAAGAGCTACGGAGCAGACGTATGCCTGGTCGAGGGCGTTTACGACGACGCATACAACAAGGCGCTCCAGCTTAAGGACGAAAAGGGTTACACTTTCATTCACCCTTTTGACGACGAAAATGTTATTGCAGGACAGGGTACTATCGGACTGGAACTTTTAGACCAGTTGCCGGATATTGACGCTATAATCGTTCCTATCGGCGGCGGCGGACTTATCTCAGGCGTTGCATTTGCGGCAAAGCAGCTGAAACCGGAAATCAAAATCTACGGCGTTCAGGCAAGCGGTGCGCCGAGCATGGTAGTTTCTATGGAAAGCGGAAAAATCGAGTGCCTTGACGACGTTTCCACGATTGCGGACGGTATCAAGGTTAAGGAACCGGGCGTGAATACCTTTGATTTCTGTCAGAAATATGTTGATGAAATCGTTACAGTAACCGACGACGAAATTTCATCAGCTATACTTGCCCTTATTGAACAGCACAAGCTTATTGCCGAGGGTGCGGGAGCAGTTTCCGTTGCGGCGGCTATGTTCAACAAAGTACCGATAAAGGGCAAGAG
>CAMCMW010000059.1 GCA_945876155.1 uncultured Ruminococcus sp.
AGCCCAGCTTCAGGTAGTACTTGTAAAGCCGGAAAAATTCCAGGATTCAAAGCAGATTGCAGACCATCTTATTGCCAAGAAAACTGTTGTACTGAATCTTGAAAATGCGTCGTCTGACAACAGAAGAAGAATTATCGACTTTCTCGTAGGCGTTGCTTACGCAAACGGAGGAACTCTCAAGCCGGTTGCAAATCAGACATACACTATAACACCGTAGAACGTAGGATTTATCGGCGGAGATATTGTTGATGAACTCGAAAGCAACGGAGTTATGCTTTGATAATATGACGGATAATGAAGAGAAAGCTTTTGCTGCGAGAATTGAGGATATGGCTGAACTGTCCCAGCGCCGGGGAATGGTTTTCACACATTTCCTGAATGAAAGACAGCAGTTTCTGGCAGAGTCAGTACTTAAAAAACTGAAATGTGAAAATTACTGCTTTTCTGGCGGCGCAGAAAATGCTGACCGTAAGATACTTTGCGTATTCAGTGAATACTGCCGCCCGGAAAACAGTGATTTTCCGATGTCATGTATAACTTTCAGATTCAGACCGTCATACAGGCTTTCTCACAGGGATTTTCTCGGTGCGCTGACTTCTCTTAATCTGAAACGGGAAACTGTGGGGGATATCCTTACAGGAGACGGGATTGCACAGGTTTTTGTGATTAATTCCGTAAAACAGACCGTTCTGGACGAGATAAGGAAGATAGGTTCTGTGGGCGTTGAGGTTTCGTCAGATGAACCGCTGACCCTTGATAAAACGCAGTCTTACCGTGAAATAAAGGGTACGGCGGCGTCTTTGAGGCTGGACTGCATTTTAAGTCTTGCCCTTGGAACAAGCCGCAGCAAGGCAGCCGCAGTTATATCATCGGGGGCGGCTGAAGTCAACTACAGACCGGTGACAGATACTTCCTTTATCCTTAAAGAGGGAGATATCTTTTCCGTCAGGAAGTACGGTAAATTCCGTATTGAGGAAATATCAGGCGTGTCCAAAAAGGGAAGAATACACGTTAATGTGTTGAAATATTGTTAAGAGGTGATAGACATTGATAAGTGCAAGTGATATAAGAGACAAGAAATTTGAAAAAGCTGCATTTGGATATAAGCAGGAGGATATTGACGATTTCCTCGCAGAGCTCACAGAAGAATTTGAGCAGATTGACGCTGAGAGGGACGACCTCCACAGCAAGATTCAGATTCTTGCTGACAAGGTAAGAGAATATCGTCAGGACGAGGACGCATTAAAGGACGCCCTGCTTGGTGCGCAGAAGCAGGGACATCAGGTTATTGCTGAGGCACAGGAAAAGGCAGACGAGATTATTGCACAGGCTGAGGCAAAGGCTAAGGAGCTTATTGACGAGGCTACTGTTCAGCATGAAGCTGCTATGGAAAAGAACAGACAGGAAATTGAAAAGGAAAAGAAGAATCTTTATGAGGCTCAGAAACAGGTTACTGAGTTTAAAAAGACTCTCTTTGATATGTATAAATCACATCTTGAAATGATTTCCGCAATGCCTGAAATCGAAATTGAAGAAGAGGACGATGTTCAGACTTATGAACCGTCTGAGGAAGAACCTCCGAAACCGGACCCGTTTGCTACCTCAAGCTTTTCTGCAAGAAGTGTAAAAGGCGTTTATGAATCAAGATTTTCCGACTTACAGTTTGGACAGAACAATACCCAGAGCGGAAACCCAAATCCAACATCAATCGAAAAGGAAGAAGTATAATGGCAATGGATTATAACAAGACTTTGAATCTGCCGAAAACAGATTTTCCTATGAGAGGAAATCTGCCTAAGAGAGAACCTGAAACTCTTAAAAAATGGGAAGATGAAAGACTCTATTACAAGATGGTCGAAAACAACAAGGATAAGCCGAAGTATATCCTGCACGATGGTCCTCCTTACGCAAACGGACAGATTCATCTTGGAACAGCTCTTAACAAGACTTTAAAGGATTTTATTATAAAGCATAAGAATATGACCGGTTACTGCGCTCCGTATGTTCCGGGCTGGGATACTCACGGACTGCCTATTGAGCTTAAAGCTATGAAGGAAATCGGCGTGGAAAACGGAGCAATTTCTCCTGTTGAACTGAGAAAACAGTGCAAGGACTTCGCCATGAAGCACGTTAAAAGCCAGATGGAACAGTTCAAGCGTCTAGGAAGTATCGGTGACTATGATGACCCGTACCTGACCTTAAAGCCGGAATATGAGGCAAGACAGGTCGAGGTATTCGGCAAAATGGCTAAGGACGGCTATATGTACAAGGGCTTAAAGCCTGTTTACTGGTGTCCTGACTGTAATACTGCCCTTGCTGAGGCTGAAATTGAGTACGCAAATGACCCATGTACATCAATATATGTAAAGTTCAATGTTACTGACGACAAGGGACTTTTCACAGCTATGGGACTTGACCTTTCAAAGGTTTACTTTGTAATCTGGACAACAACTACATGGACAATTCCGGGCAACCTTGCAATCTGTCTCGGACCGGAATATGAATATACCCTGGTTAAAAACGGTGACGAGTATTACGTTATGGCGCTTGAACTTGCAGCTGCAACAATGAAAGCGGCAGGTATCGAGAACTACGAAACAGTAGGATCATTCACAGGCGCAGAGCTTGAACATATCAAGACAAAGCACCCTCTCTACGACAGACTTTCTCCTGTTATCGTAGGCGACCACGTTACTCTTGAAAGCGGTACAGGCTGTGTACACACCGCTCCGGGTTACGGCGTCGAGGACTTTGAAGTATGCAAAAAGTATGATGATATCGGCATTCTCGTATGCGTAGACGCAAAGGGCAGACAGACTGAAGAGGCAGGCGAGTTTGCAGGTCTTGACACAAACGAGGCTAACAAGGCTATTTACGCAAAGCTTGAAGAATGCGGCGCACTCCTTGCAAGTGAAAAAATTACTCACCAGTATCCGCACTGCTGGAGATGCAACAGCCCTATCATTTACCGTGCAACAGAGCAGTGGTTCTGTTCAGTAAACGGCTTTAAGGACGAGGCTGTAAAGGCAATCGAAAACGTAAAGTGGATTCCTGAATGGGGCGAGGACAGAATCAAGGGAATGGTTCGTGACAGAAGTGACTGGTGTATCTCCAGACAGAGAACATGGGGCGTTCCTATCCCGATTATATATTGTAAGGACTGCGGAAAGCCAATCGTTACAGACGAAACAATAAAGGCTATATCCGACCTGTTCAGAAAAGAAGGCGCAGACGCATGGTGGACCCGTGAGGTAAGCGAGTTTATTCCGGACACAGTTAAGTGCGAATGCGGCTGCGGTGAGTTTACAAAGGAATATGACATCATGGACGTATGGTTCGACAGCGGCGTTTCTCATACTGCTGTTATGGATGAATATGATTCCCTCAACTGGCCTGCTGACCTTTATCTTGAAGGCGCTGACCAGTACAGAGGCTGGTTCCAGTCATCACTCCTTACATCTGTTGTTTACAAGGGTACTGCCCCTTACAAGGCTGTCTGCACCCACGGCTGGGTAGTTGACGGTCAGGGCAAGACAATGCACAAGTCACTTGGAAACGGTATCGACCCGGCTGAGATAATCGACCAGTACGGCGCTGATATTTTAAGACTGTGGGTTGCGTCCTCTGACTATCATTCAGATATCAGAATTTCAAAGGAAATTTTAGGACAGCTTTCTGACGCATACAAGAAAATCAGAAATACTGCAAGATTTATTCTCGGCAACCTTTCAAACGGTGACGGTTTCAATCCTGACACCGACAGCGTACCGGACGACCAGCTGCTTGAAATTGACAAGTGGGCGCTTATGCGTTTTGACAGCCTTATTGACAAGGTTCAGGCTGGCTACAACGATTTCGATTTCCACGTTGCATTCCACAGCATTCACAATTTCTGCGTAATTGATATGTCAAATTTCTATCTTGACATTATCAAGGACAGACTTTACTGCGAGGGCGAAAAGTCACTGGAAAGACGTTCTGCCCAGACTGCTATGTACAGAATTTTAAGCGGTGTTGCAAGACTTATTGCACCAATCATGTCATTTACAGCTGAGGAAATATGGTCATATCTGCCGCACTGTGCTGCGGATAACAGCGAGAGCATTTTCTTAAATCAGATGCCTGAGAAGTCCGGCATTGAGTTTGGTGATGAATTTATTGCCAAGTGGGAACTGATTTACAGCACAAGAGAGGCAGTAAACAAGGTTCTTGAGGAAAAGCGTAACGAAAAGATAATCGGAAAATCGCTTGAGGCAAATATTGTTATTCACTGCGGTGATGATATGTTTGAAAAGTACAGCTCATTGTCTGACCACCTTGCTGAAATTCTCATTGTTTCCGGCGTTTCTGTTGTAAAGGACAAGGATGGCGAAACTGAATTTGAGGTTGTCAAGGCAACAGGGGATAAGTGTGAAAGATGCTGGGCATACTCTGAAACAGTAGGCAAAGACAGCGAACACCCGACGCTTTGCAGTCGTTGTGCATCTGTCGTTAAATAACATAAACCCGACTTGCCGTTTGAAAAAGCGGCAAGTTGTTTTGTAATGGGCAAAAGGAGGAAATGTTATAGTAACATTAATTGTGGCGTTTTCAGCTATCGTACTGCTGACTGGTGCAGACCAGCTTATTAAACTATGGATAGTTGAAAACTTAAAGGGCGCACCGTCAAGGGACTTTCTGAAAATCGGAAAGCTTGACATAATGCACCTGACTTATCTCGAAAATGACGGCGCAGTTTTCGGCAGTTTCAGCGGCATGAGATGGATTCTTGTGTGCGTTACGGCGGCACTGATGGCTTTCTGCGTTTACTATATGATAAAGCATCGCCGTGAAAAAATGCTTGTTGTGTGCCTGACACTTATTGTCAGCGGCGGACTGGGAAATATAATCGACCGTCTTTTCCGTGGTGGCATAGTTGTGGATTACTTTGATTTACAGCTTTTCAATTTTGCGATTTTCAATTTTGCGGACTGCTGTGTGACAGTCGGTGCGGCACTGCTCCTGATTTACGTAATATTCTTTGACAAGAACGGCAAGAAAACTGCCGAAGAAAAGGTGTCCGGAAATGAATGAGCTTATGCTGGAGGTTACGGAAGAATCAGTCGGCGCACGCATTGACAAGTGGCTTTCCGAACAGGACACTGGTATTACAAGGAGTGCCGCCGCCGGTCTTATCGAAAGCGGAAATGTGCTGGTGAACGGAAAAAGTGTTGCAAAAAACTATAAACTGCGCAGTGGTGACAGCGTAAAAATGAGTATTCCCGAACCTGTCAGCCTTGACGCACAGCCGGAGAATATTCCTCTTGATATTGTCTATGAGGACGAGTATCTGCTGGTTGTAAACAAGCCAAAGGGTATGGTTGTACACCCTGCACCGGGCAACTATGAGGGTACTCTTGTGAATGCTCTGCTTTATCACTGCGGAGACAGTCTTTCGGGTATTAACGGCGTTATCCGTCCGGGGATTGTCCACAGGATAGACAAAAACACAAGCGGTCTGCTTATCGTTGCCAAAACCGACGCCGCCCACACTGGTCTTGCGGAGCAAATCAAGGCTCACAGCTTTACAAGAGAGTACGAGGCTGTGGCAATGGGAAGATTCAAGGAGCTGAGCGGTATTGTTGACGCACCAATCGGCAGAAACCTCAACGACCGCAAGAAAATGTGCGTGACTGAAAAAAATTCAAGGAATGCGGTCACTCATTTTGAAGTGCTTGAACAGTTTGAAAAGTGCGCTCATTTAAGACTGCGCCTTGAAACGGGCAGAACTCACCAGATAAGGGTACATCTTGCGTATAAGGGACACCCTGTTCTCGGAGATGATGTTTACGGCAAGGAATTCAAGGGGATAGACGGGCAGTGTCTTCATGCGAAAAAAATCGGATTTGTCCACCCCATAAATGGCGAGTATATGGAGTTTGACAGCGAACTGCCGGATTATTTTAAAGAAATTTTGAGAAAGGTCAGGTAATTATGGCTGATTTATCCAATGTATTGCTTATAACCGACTTAGACGGAACACTTCTTCCGGAAAACAAGATACTGTCCCAAAAGGACAAGGAGGCAATCAGGCGTTTCAGAGCAGACGGCGGAAAGTTCACCGTGGCAACGGGAAGAACAGTGCAGTCGGCTAAGAAATATTTTGACGAGCTTGAAGTTGACCTTCCGGTTATACTTTATAACGGTTCGCTGATATATGACCTTGCAAAGGAAAAGGTCATGTTTACTGACGTTCTGCCGGATTGTGCCCTGGAAATCGGCAGAGAACTGTTTGATTTTATGGAAAATCCGGGAGGAGAGGTTTTAAGACTTGACAATATTTACGTTGTGTGCAATAATGAATATGAGCAGGAGCATACAAGGATATGCCAGGTGGACCCTGTTTATACAACGCTGGACGCTGTTCCGGCAGGGGACTGGTTTAAAATTCTCTTTGCCACAAAACCGGAGCTTATCACAAAGCTTGAGGAGTATGTGAAAACAAAGAACTATCCTGTTGACTTTGTACGCTCTAACGATATCTTTATTGAAATGCTCCCTAAGGGCAGTTCAAAGGGTGCGGCGCTGAAAGAGTACATAAAGCTTATGGGGTTGGAAAGCTATAAGGTTTACGCTGCCGGCGATTATCACAATGATATTGAAATGCTCCAGACTGCCAGTGTGGGCGCTGCAACGGCTAATGCACAGCAGGCTGTCAAGGATATTGCGGACGTTGTGCTGAAAAACACAAGTGACCAGTGCGCCATAGCAGAGCTGATTGAGATGATTTATGATGGCAGGGCATGATATGGTGAAAAAGGTATCAGCGGTTTTAATGACGCTTACTGTTATATGCACTGCCGGATGTTACGGTTCTGAAAAGACTGAAAGTCATGCGGAGGTTACTGAAACAGTAACAGAAGAAACTACATCGGAGGTCACAGAGCCGGTTACTGCTGAGCCGACGGAAATTCCGACCCAGCCAGAAACAGAACCTACGACAGCTCATATTCCAGAAATTGCCAACTACAGGGTTGGTGAAGAAGATTTCGGCTATTTTAATATACCCACAGACTGGTCTTATATAGAACCAATGGTGTCAGAAAGACCTTCCATGTACTATGGGGACAAGGATAATGAGAACGAAGTGGGAATATTTTATTATGAGAACAATGAGGAAATAAAAACTTGTGCTGAAACTGATTTTAGCATATCTCAGAAACATTATGATAATGTTAAAATGACTCAAACAGAAATTGACGGTTATGAGGCTTATAAAATCAGCTATGATGATAATGACATACATATAATCACATACGTTTTTGCGTGTGCTGATGGCGTCAACAGGCATTTTTATTTCAGAGGGGATATGGCAATTGCCCTTGCCGAAAGTATAGTCAAAACATATAAACTTGCAGCTGACTATCATGAAGAAACCGATATTTCAGAAATTGCCAATTACAGGGTTGGTGAAGAAGATTTCGGCTATCTCAATATCCCCGCAGACTGGTCTTATATAGAACCAATGTCAGTGGAATTTCTTACACTTCAATATGGCGATGATATAAACAGCAGAGACGGAATATGGATCAGAAAATTTGAAAGTGATTATGATTTAAAAACTCTTTCGGAAAACCGTTATGAAAATTTTCATGCTCATTATGAAAAAATGGAAACAAGTCAAA
>CAMCMW010000060.1 GCA_945876155.1 uncultured Ruminococcus sp.
AAAACTTAACAGGTATTACAATACCGGACGATGTTACAATAATTGGAGATTGTGCATTTGGTTACTGCGCTTTTAAAAGCATCGTAATCCCTGACAGCGTCATATCATTCGGTGACTATGTTTTTGATAAATGTTCCTATTTAGAAAGCGCTGTTATCGGCAGCAGCGTCAGAACTATCTGGGTTTCAACGCTGGGCAATTGTGAAAATCTTAAAGAAATAACAATCAGAAATCCGGAATGTGAAATTGAAGATGATGAAAGTACAATCAATGCCGCAGTTACAATTTACGGCTACATAAATTCAACAGCACAGGAATATGCTGAAAAATACAACAGAACCTTTATCCCACTTGATTCCGAACAGCCGACTGAAACCCAGCCAACCAGCGAAACAGACCAGCCAAGCGAAACAATTGACCCTTCCCTGGTAACAAAGTACGGCGATTCAAACAAAGACGGTACAGTTGATGTTGCAGATGTTGTACAGCTTAATCTTTATATCCTTAATCCGAAAACTAATTCCCTTGACGGTTCAGCTCTTGCAAATTCTGACTGCTCAGGAGACGGAATAATTGATTCAGCTGACAGTGCGCTTATACTGAATTATGTTGCAATGGTAGTTTCTTACGAAAGTCTCGGAGCATAAATTTATATTAAAAAGTCACGGTTTTTCCGTGGCTTTTTTTATTGCATAAACTACTGAATTTCATCTGTCGGAATACAAAGAAAAAAGAATAATTGACACATATTTCATAATTTGATATAATAAATGCAAAGCATTTATTATAAGTTATTTTAATGCCCTTGCAGATACGCAAATCAGAGATTTGCTCCCTGCATATCAGGCGATTATATCAAAAATCTTCGATTTTATGATATAATAAATCAAGGCATTATAGAATTTATAATATGAGGGGTGAATTATGAGTAAATTTATTTTCACAATTGCAGAAAAAACAATTGAAGTAAACAGCATTTATGATGCGGCTGAGACTCTTTGCAAAAACTACTTATCAGACGGTATCCCGGATTTCCCGGTCACAGTCACACAGGAGGATATTGACTTTGAGAGAAAAAAATCCGAGGCAGAGGATATAAAAGAAGGAAAGCCTGTCCACAGATTTCCGGACAGCTATCTTGAAACACTGTCGGTATACCGCAAAATATGTGATATACTGGTTGACTCGGATATAATTCTGTTTCACGGTTCAGTCATAGCGGTTGACGGCGAAGGCTATCTTTTTACTGCCAAAAGCGGTACCGGAAAATCCACCCACACCAGACTGTGGAGAGAGTATTTCGGAGAGCGTGCAGTTATGGTAAATGATGACAAGCCCCTGATAAAGGTGACGGAAAACGGTGCGACTGTTTACGGCACTCCCTGGGACGGCAAGCACAGGCTCAGCACCAATACAAGCGTACCCCTTAAAGCAATATGTATACTTGAACGGGGACAGGAAAACCATATTGAAAAAATCAGCCTGTCAGCGGCTTATCCTATGCTCCTGCAGCAGGTCAACAGACCTTCCGGAGGACTGAAAATGCAGAAAACCTTGGAGCTGATTGACAGGCTCGGCAATACCACCGGACTTTACAGACTAAGCTGCAATATGGATATAAAGGCGGCGGAGACTGCTTATAACGGTATGAAAGGCTGAAGGGTATGGAAAACAATCAGTATTTGTTTCCTGAAAAATTCAGGATTTTAAGTGGAAGTTCATTGAAACTTATTGCAATGGTTTTAATGCTCATTGACCATACTGCGTCAGTGCTGTTAAGAAACTTTGAGCCTGCAATAACACCGCTGTTCAGTATCGGCAGCCATCAGATAACAATTTACTATCTCTGCCGTCTGATTGGAAGAATGGCGTTTCCTGTTTTTGCTTTTCTTATCTGTGAGGGGTATACCCATACAAGCAATAAGGTGAAATATGGATTGAATCTGCTGATGTTCGCATTTATTTCTGAAATTCCGTGGAATCTGGAACATTCCGGAACCTGGCATTTTTATGCTCAGAATGTATTTTTTACATTGTTTCTGGGGTACGCCGGTATATGCGCTCTTGAAAAGTACCGGAATGACTATAAGAAAATGGCAGTCTGCCTTCTGGCACTGCTGGCAGTATCTTTTCTTATCAGGGCAGATTATGGCATGAGTGGTTTCGGATTCATTATATTTTTGTACATAACAAGAAATCAGAAACTTGTTCAGGCTATTGTCGGCAGCTGTTTTTTGTCGAGCAGATGGAAAGCCGGACTTGCTTTTATTCCCATTAATATGTATAATGGAAAACGTGGATTTATAAAAGGAAAGGTTTTCAAGTATGCCTTTTATATAATTTATCCTGCACATATGCTGATACTGTTTATACTTAAAAAGCAGATATTCGGGTATTGAAAATAAATATAAATTGCCGTAATTGGCAGAAACGGAGAGTATTATGAAACTTAAAGAAGGATTTATAACACACGTAACAGGCAACGAGCAGATAATGGTGTCTGCCGGAAACACAAAATTCAGCGGACTTGTAAAAAGCAATGAAACAGCCGGCTTTATAGTTGACTGTCTCAAATCAGATACAACCGAAAAGGAAATTATTGAAAAAATGCTTGAAAGGTACGACGCACCGGAAGATGTCATTTCTGAGGACGTAAAGATGGTACTTGAAAAGCTCCGCAGCATTGGTGCGATTGATGAATAAATCAACTTTTGAGGAAGAGTTAAACCGTACCGGAAAGCTTGTCTATACCAATGTAGGCGACAGCATGAAACCCCTTATTCGTCAGGGGAAAGACCTTATAATTATTGAAAAGGTAAGCGGACGGCTGAAAAAGTATGACGTTCCCTTGTATAAGCGTGACAGCGGAAAGTATGTCCTGCACCGTATCCTTAAAGTGAGAGAGAATGGCTATGTTATCTGCGGAGACAACCGGTGGCAGAAAGAATACGACATAACAGACAGGCATATTATCGGGGTTCTGACCGCAGTTGTCCGTAACGGAAAGACGATTCCGACAGACAGTTTTAAATACAGGCTTTATGTGCATCTGTGGTGTGATTTTTTCCCGGTCCGTGCTTTTATTATAAGAGCTCATAATTTCCTGAAAAGGCGGTTTAAAAAATGAAAAATTCTGCTTTGAAATGGCTCAGCAATGTCACGGGCAAAAAGAAAATTTACATTGTAATACTGCTGGTTATTCAGTCGGTGCTGGGTATCAGTTCGGTAGTATATGCACTTCTTCTGCGGAATATTATTGATGCGGCGGTTGACAAAAAGGAAAAGTACTTTTTCGGATTCGTGCTGCTGCTTATCGGTCTTGTGGCACTCCAGATATCACTGCGTGCAGTCGTAAGGTTTCTTGATGAATACTCCAGAAGCACCTTTGAAAATCTTCTCAAAGGCAGACTTTTCAGCAATCTGCTCAGAAAAAGCTACGGTGAAGTTACGGCGTTACACTCCGGAGAATGGCTGAACAGGCTTACTTCTGACACCGTAATTATCGCAAACGGACTGGTTGAGATAATTCCAGGAATTGCCGGAATGTCAGTGAAGATGATAGGTGCGCTTGTGATGATACTGACGCTTGAACCCAGGTTTGCTTACATACTCTTTCCCGGCGGCGCTGTGCTGATACTGCTGACGTATACCTTCAGAAAGCGTCTGAAAAAGCTCCACAAGAAGATTCAGGAAAAAGACGGAAAACTCCGTGTCTTCATGCAGGAAAGACTTGGAAGTCTTATGATAGTGCGTTCTTTTGCGGCTCAGAGCAAAACGGAGACTGAGTGCAGTGAGAAAATGAACGAGCACAAGGCGGCACGTATGAAGAGAAATCGTTTTTCAAACATCTGCAATATCGGATTTGCAGTGGCAATGAACGGAATGTATCTTCTCGGCGTCGGCTACTTCGGTTACGGCATTATGGTCGGCACTGTTTCCTACGGTACGCTTATGGCGGTTTTGCAGCTTATAAACCAGATACAGTCGCCCTTTGCGAATATTTCCGGCTATCTTCCTAAGTTTTACGCCATGACTGCCAGTGCGGAACGTATTATGGAATCGGAAAGCTTTGAGGACGATTGCTGCGGTGAGGTCAGAACAAAATCAGAAGTCCATGAGTTCTACGAAACACGGCTTGAGGGTATCGGCTTTGAAAATGCAGGCTTTACCTACCTTCCGCCGGACGAATCGGCTGACAAGACCAAAATGCCGGTGGTACTGAAAAACGTCAGCATTGACATTAAAAAAGGCGAATATATTGCGTTTACCGGTCACTCCGGCTGCGGAAAATCCACTCTTTTAAAGCTTATGATGTGCCTCTATCCTCTTGACGAGGGTGAACGCTATCTGCTGACTGACCAGGGGAAAATCCCTCTTACAAGCCAGTGGCACAGGCTTTTTGCCTACGTCCCACAGGGAAATTACCTTATGAGCGGTACTATCCGGGAGGTGGTGGCGTTTGGGGACGATTCCGGAAAAGCTGATGATGAAGCAGTGTACAGCGCACTGAAAATTGCCTGTGCAGAAGAATTTGTAAGGGAACTGGAAAACGGCTTAGACACTTTCCTCGGTGAACAGGGCAAGGGTCTTTCTGAGGGTCAGATGCAGAGAATCGCTGTCGCAAGAGCAGTCTTTTCGGAAAATCCTGTGCTTATCCTCGACGAGGCGACAAGCTCTCTTGATGAACGTACAGAACGCAGGGTTATTGAAAATCTGAAAAATATGACCGACAAAACGGTGCTTATTATTACACACCGTCCGGCGGCGCTGGAAATTTGCGACAGGATTTTTGAGTTCTCTGAAGACGGTATCAGGGTGATAAATAAAGATTGAATTCGTCAAGTTTATTTATGACTCCGAAAACGAATAAGCCGGGGCAGCAATGCTACGGCAGAAAGGAAATAAGCAATGACTGAAATCATAGATATCATCAACAATAATAATACGTTTGTTTTCGGGCAGACAAACCACAACCCTAGAGATTATTATAATGACTACAATGGAGATATAATTGGGCACATCATATCTTGGAAAGAACCTGATGCAATTATTATCACAAAGATGTACAACCTCGAAATTAAGCAGTACGACGGTTTTGTAATGAGAATCATTGACAGGACCGGGCTAATCAGCCTTGTGCAGAAAATCCTTAGCAATACGGCATCTCCCGAATGCTGCGTGGCTGCTGCGGAAGAACAGCTGAGGCTTATGTCCGATGCTTACCCTACGCTCCTGGAGTGCCGCAGAAGAGCAGCGCAGCTCACCAGAGCAGAACTGTCAAAGCTAAGCGGAGTACATGAACAGCATATAGCAAAATTTGAGCTTAAAGAGCGTGACATTGAGACAGCAAGATACAACACTGTCTGTAAACTTGCAAGCGCTCTCCAGTGCAGACCGGAAAATATTGTTGACAGAGTATGATTTAAAGGCTCACCTTTTAGGGGTGGGTCTTTTATGATTTATACGGAGTAGGAATAGCAAACAAACACTAAAAGACTGAGAAACCATTTATAGCTATAAATGAAATCTAAAAACAAAAAATCGGACTCCAGAAACGGAATCCGATTTGTCGTCCCGAGGTCACTCGGGTGGCGGAGAAGGAGGGATTTGAACCCTCGCGGCAGTTTCCCACCCTACGCCCTTAGCAGGGGCGCCTCGTCACCACTTGAGTACTTCTCCATGGTAACAATATATAATATAAAAATGGCGGAGAGGGTGGGATTCGAACCCACGGTCCCTTGCGAGATCACTGGTTTTCAAGACCAGCTCCTTAAACCACTCGGACACCTCTCCAGCGCTTTAATCAGCTTAATCATTATACTACGTTTTCACGGGAATGTCAATAGGTTTTGCGAAATTTGTCAATTTGCACAATAATTTATTGAATTGTTATTGATTTAGCACAATCAATAAGCTCGCAGCGTTCATTTTTAATGTTGTCTTTCATTACATTTTCAAGCAGTTCAGCTAAGACGGCTTTTATTTCTTTGCCGGAAAAACCAATTTCCATGAGGTCGTAGCCGTTGATATCCAGGTCTTTTATGCAGACGCACTCGTGATTTTCAATGATTTCCCGGACGGTTTTCTCCTGGCTGTCAGATTTTTTCAGCCTCTCACGGCAGAAGTCCTGTTTCGACAGTGAGTCGGCACGCTGTACGTCAAGCAGGTCAAAGACATTTTCCGCCCCGATTTCACCGATTATCCGGCGCAGTTCGTAACGGGTGTTCAGCTCGTCACTGTGATGGCTTATGAGGGTGACAACGTCCTCGGTCATGCGGTTGGGGAATTTCAGCCGTTTCATGATTAAAGCAGTTTTCTCCGCACTTTTCGGTGCGTGACCTTTGAAATGACCTCTGCCGTTCACGTCCTGTTTAAAGCAGTCGGGCTTTGCTATGTCGTGGAAAAACATAGCAATCCTGATTTTTTCCTTGTTCCTGCACTCCTTTACCGCATGAATGGTATGTTCCCACACGTCATATCTGTGGTAGGGACTGTGCTGCTCAAACTCAAAGCAGGGGACTATTTCCGGAATGAATACGGCGATAACGTCACGGTAACTGCGGAGTATGCTGTCGGGATAACTGCCGCAGAGAAGTCCGGTAAATTCCTCCCTTATCCTCTCGGCGGATATGTTTTTCAGCAGACTTCTACACTCGTGAACCGCCTTTGCTGTTTCCGGTTCGATTTCAAAGCCAAGCCGTGCGGCAAATCTCAGCCCACGCAGTATTCTGAGAGCGTCCTCGTTAAACCGTTCCTCGGCTTTTCCTACGGCTCTTATTACACCGTTTTTTATGTCCTCTCTGCCGCCGAAAAGGTCGGTGATGTTGCCGTCTGCGTCCATGACCATTGCGTTTATGGTGAAGTCACGGCGTTTCAAATCCTCGGCAAGCGATGAGGAAAACTCCACCTTGTCAGGGTGGCGGTTGTCGGTGTAGCTGCTGTCAATGCGGTAGGTGGTGATTTCAATCTGTTCGCCGTCAATGATTACGGTTATAGTGCCGTGCTTTTCACCGGTGGGGATAACGTTATATCCGCTGAACACCGCTTTTATCTGCTCCGGCAGTGCATTTGTAGTGACGTCGTAATCATGGGGCGTGACATTCATTATATAGTCACGAACACAGCCTCCGGCAAAGTACGCCTCAAAGCCGTTTTGTTCAAGCTGTTTTACTGCCTTTACCGCATATTCCGGGATTTTCATTTCTGCCTCCTGCCAAATATAGGGTTATTCCTGTGAATCTTCTTCGACTGCCGTTGAAATAACAAGTCTGATTTTCTGTATCTTTTTGTCCTCCACTGAAAGCACGGTAAGTCTGAACGCACCGCTTTCTGCGGTTTCGCCTTCTTGTGCAACGTGCCCCAGCAGTTCCATTACCCAGCCGCCCACAGTGTTTCCGGAGCTTTCGATTTCATTTTCCGGCAGACCCAGATTTTCAAGCAGGTCGCCTATACTCAGTTCGCCGGAGACTTCGTATTCGTCCTCGCCGGTTTTGACAAAGGTATCTATTACCTCGTCGTTTTCGTCGTAAATCTCCCCTACCAGTTCTTCTATGATGTCCTCCAGAGTTATAATGCCCTTTGTTC
>CAMCMW010000061.1 GCA_945876155.1 uncultured Ruminococcus sp.
AGTACTCAAAGGAACAGGCTGTACTGCTTGTTATTGCGGTTACGGCAATGATATTTCTGAATATAGCCGACAGCATTCCCTCAGTACTTGACAAAATGGACACGCTTATGGCTTACAGCGGACTTGACCGGGAGTATGTCACCATACTTTTCAAGGCACTGGGTATATGCTGGCTGACACAGTTTGCGTCTGACATATGCCGTGACTGCGGAGAGGCGGCGATTTCTTCAGCGACGGAGGTTTTTGGCAAGATTCAGCTGATGGTGCTGTCACTGTCGCTGTTTGAAAGTCTGATAGACGTTGTAACGGGGATACTGGAATGAAAAAGCTTTTACTGATAATAATTATTTTTTTCTGTACCGGTTTTACGGTAAATGCACAGGAAGAGGTAACAGCCGACGATATTTATGCGGCAAGCGGTGCGCAGGATTTAAGTGCCGGAGAGATTCTTGAAAAATACGGAATAAGCTTTGATGACCCGTCAAGCATACTTTCATTTACCCCATCTGTTCTGTGGGAGATAATAAAGGCTACACTGCTTGAAAAGGCAAAAGCACCGCTGAAACTGCTCATTTCTCTCGGCATTATAGTGATGCTTACCGCAGTTGCTGAAACACTTGGTGATACAGTGAAAAAGGAAAATTGTGCAAAGGTTTATGAGCTGATTTGCGTACTTGCGGGAGTTGCTGCAATTTCCCCGTCAATTTGCGAGGTGCTGGACGGTTCTGCGGCGGCGCTGGCTGACGGTGCGGAGTTTATGACCTGTTTTGTACCCGTCTTTGCCGGAGTTGCCGCCGCCGGAGGGTATATGACATCTGCGTCGGGCTATAACGTGCTGGTACTGGGGGTTTCGGACGCCGCAATACAGATAGCAAATGGTATTCTTATGCCAATGCTTAGTATGTGCCTATGCCTTGCCATTGTGGACGCATCATGCAGTGTTCTTTCGCTGAAAGGGATTCTTGACGGTGTGAAAAAAATCGTAACCTGGGGGCTGGGTCTTATCATGACAGTTTTTACCGGACTGATTTCAATTCAGAGTATAGTCGGAACATCTGCGGATTCTTTGAGCAGTAAAACGGCAAAATATGTTATTTCCAACAGCGTTCCTCTGATAGGAGGAGCAGTGTCTGACGCATATTCCACAGTAAAAGGGAGCATTGCTTTGCTGAGAAACGGAGTTGGTGGCGTGGGTATAGCGGTGCTTGCGGTAATGCTTATCCCTCCGCTTATTTCACTGGCGCTTTACAGACTTTCAGTTTCAGCAGCGGCGGCGGCGGCTGATATTTTCGGTGCTCAGAAGTTGTCAAAGCTGTTCGGGAATATCGGTTCTGTACTGTCGGCGGCAATGGGAGTGCTTGTCTGTTTTACGCTGATGTTTATTATTTCAACTGCAATAGTTATGAGTATATGCACAGGAAACAGCTAAGGAGTAAATCATGGAACTGTTAAAAAAAGTCATACTTTCTGCGTGCTTTTTAAGCATTGTAATATCCCTTGCCGATTCAATAAAGCCGGGGGAAAGCTTTGCACGTCAGCTTAAACTGATATTTTCCCTGCTGTTTATTTCGGGAATTGTAGTCTCGGCGGCAAACTGTGAGTTTGAGCTTGATATTCCGGCGTCAGCAGGGGCAAAGGAACTGGAGGGGTATGAAAATATCTCTGAGGCGGCGGATAAGGCGGTACTATGTGCGGCGGAGCAATCAGTAGTCGACATGACCGGACGTATTCTGACATCACAGGGGATAAGCTATGAAAAAATTTCCGCTGATATTAATATGAACGAGGACGGCAGCATAAGTATTAATGAGATAGGCTATTGCGGCAGTGAATTTGAAAAAGCGTCAGCAGCAATAAAAAGCAATATCGCAGATACAGAGGTGAAACAAATTGAATGAAAAAATCAGCGGATTTCTTAAAGGACGTGGCGTAAAAATTATTGTTATACTGGGACTTGCCGGTATGGCGCTTATACTTTTTTCGGATATATTTTCAGGCAAAAGCAATACCGCAGAAAAGGAAACCACTGATAATATGGCTGTACAGGAATATGAAAGCTATGTTGCCGAAATGGAGAAACGGCTTGAAAGTACACTTGAAAAGATAAGCGGTGTGGGAAATGCTGATGTAATGATAACAGCAGTAGGCAGCGGAGAGTATGTCTATGCCAAAGACGAAAAGACCGAAACTGACAGTGACAGTGTTTCAAAAGACGAGCAGTACGTCATTATCGGCAGCAGCGGTGACAAAAAAGCACTGGTGAGAAAGGTTGACAATCCTGAAATAATGGGTGTTATCGTGGTTTGCGAGGGAGGTGACAGCAATGTTGTAAAGGAAAAGGTCTACAGCGCAGTTTCGGCTGCGTTTAATATACCGTCACAGAAAATATTCGTGGCAGGCTCTTAATAATGTCAAAGGAGAACATATTATGAAAAAACCTACATTTATTATCGGAAAAAAGCAGATAATCTTAACCTGTATGACCCTCATGCTGGGTATTGCCGTTTATGTAAACTATGCTTTAAGCGACACCAGTGTGATTGAAAAAGAGGCAAAGAGTGTTAACGGTGAGATTACAGCCAGCAGTCAGGCGGAAAGCAGTGATGAAAGCGCCGCAGACGCTGAGAAGTTCGAGGACGCAGACGCTGAAAATTACGGCGAAAGCACCTTTGTAAACGGCGAGAGAACAGAGGACTTCTTTGCCCAGGCAAGACTGGAAAAAACCAACAACCGTGACGAGGCAGTTCAGACCTTGCAGACAATCATGGGCGGCGGAGATATCACCGAGGACGAAATGGTGACAAATGCACTCCAGGCGGTTGAGGTATCAAAGCTTATCGAAAGCGAGGGCAACATTGAAACCCTTATCAAGGCGCAGGGAATCGAGGACTGTGTGGTGTATCTTGACGGTGAAAGCGCAAAAGTTGTGGTAAAATCCGCCGGACTTGAAAAGGCTCAGGCTGCCGCAATCAAGGATATTATTCTTGGAGAAGTTACAATTCCGGCTGAAAATATCAGAATTTTTGAGGTAAAATAAATAATTTATTAATTTTACAGATTTTTTACTGCCCGAAAAGGTTGTTTATTCTGAAATTTGTGGTATAATAGTATATGGAGTATTGTATGCCGTACAGGAAAAATACATCCCGTACGGCATATTCAGCCATTTATACGGAAAGGGTGACATAAAATGAACACCAATGAAAAGGAATGTAAAGGAACACTGCGGGTTTCGCAGGACGTTATATCCGAAATATCTGCGGCAGCCGCCTGTGAAGTTGACGGGGCAGTGTGCAGCAACAAGGACGTTTCTGTGAAATACAACGGCGAAGCAGCTGAAATAAGCCTTGCATTGATGCTCAGAACAGGCGTAAGAGCCGCAGTCTGCGCTGAAACGGTACAGAACGCCGTAAGGGACAGTGTACAGAATATGACTGGTATAACTGTTTCAAGAGTTAATATAAAAATATGCGGACAGATATAAGTGAACGGAGAGTAAAATGACAAGAAGAGAAATACGAGAATGTGCATTTATTATAATTTTTGAAAAATCCCTGAGAGATGATTCTGCTGAAGAATTGTACGAGCTTGCTGATGAAGTTGAGGGACTGGAAGTAAACGACAAGGTCAAGGAAATCGTTGAGGGCGTTATTGCCCATGAAGAGGAAATTGACGGTATTATCTCAAAATACAGTACCAAAAGAGCAATACCGAGAATACCCAAAGTTTCCCTGTCAATACTGAGAATTGCGGTTTTTGAGTCACTTTATGACGATATGACTCCGGTCAATGCGGCAATCAGTGAGGCAGTACAGCTGTCACAGGCTTATTCCTATAAGGAAGATACAAGCTTTGTAAACGGTGTTTTAAGTTCATTTGCAAAGAATATTTCCGGTGAAGAGAATGTTCTGGCCTGAATTTCTGGGTATTGATACCAGCAACTATACAACGTCAATAGCTGTTTTTGACAGTGAAACGGGAGAGATTAGACAGTCAAAAAAACTTCTTCCAGTAAAATCCGGACAGGCAGGACTTCGCCAGAGTGACGCTTTGTTTCACCATGTAAACCAGCTGACAGAAGTATCAGAGGAACTGCTGAAAGGGCTAAAAAATCTGAAAGCTGTGGGCGTATCGGCATTTCCGAGAAGTATTTCCGGCTCGTATATGCCCTGCTTTCTTGCCGGAAAAACTGCGGCTGAGCTTATCAGTGCCGTAACCGGAGCACAGCTTTACTATACCTCACATCAGGCAGGACACGTTGCGGCGGCGCTTTATTCATGCAGGCGTCTTGACCTGCTGCACGAGCCGTTTATCGCATTTCATTTAAGCGGCGGTACTACCGATTGCCTTTACTGCACTCCCGACGATGAAGAAATAGTAAATCCTCAGCTTTTTTCAGGTTCCCTTGATTTAAAAGCCGGACAGGCTGTTGACCGTACCGGTCTTATGCTGGGGCTTGATTTTCCGTGCGGTATTGAGCTTGAAAAGCTTGCGGAAAAGAGCGACAGGGAGTTTAAGATAAAGCCGTCAATGAAAGGCAATGACTGCTCACTTTCGGGGATAGAAAACAAGTGTAAAAAAATGCTTGATGACGGTGAACCGGCGGAGGATATTGCAAAATTCTGCCTTACATATATCGGTGAAACGGTGAAGTGTATGACGAAAAAAGCAAAGGCAGAGCTTGGTGAACTGCCGGTGGTGTATGCCGGGGGTGTTATGTCAAACAAATATATTAAAAGTATGATACTTGAAGATTATGATGCTTATTTTGCACAGCCGGATTTTTCCTGTGACAATGCCGCAGGAGTTTCGGTAATAGCATTTGAAAAATATAAATTAGGTAGAATATGATAGTTTTAACAGTTACACAGCTTAACAGATATATTGCGTTCAAAATAAAAGAGGACGCAAAGCTTAAAGGGATTCTGCTCAAAGGCGAGATTTCCAATTTCACAGCCCACAGGTCGGGACATTTCTATTTCACCTTAAAGGACGGTGAAAGTGCTGTCAAGGCAGTAATGTTCCGCAGTTATGCGGAGAGGGTAAAATTTATGCCGGAAGACGGCATGAGCGTTATCGTTATGGGCAGTGTTTCAGTGTATGAGCGTGACGGCGTTTATCAGATATATGCTACAGATATCCAGCCGGACGGCGTTGGTGCGGCAAGTGTTGCAGTGGAACAGCTTAAAGAAAAGTTGAGAAAACAGGGGATTTTTGACGAAAGTCACAAACGACCTCTTCCGCCAATGCCGAAAAAAATAGGTATTGTCACATCAGCAACTGGTGCGGCTTTGCAGGACGTTATCAACATTCTGTCAAGGAGATATCCTATAGGAGAACTGTGCGTTTTTCCGGCGATTGTACAGGGAGAAACTGCACCCGATTCCATTTGCAGCGGAATAATCGCCGCCGGAAAGTCTGACTGTGACGTGCTTATCGTCGGCAGAGGCGGCGGTTCACTGGAGGATTTAAGCGCATTCAATACCGAAAAGGTGGTAATGTGCATTTACAACAGCAGTATACCGGTGGTTTCCGCTGTGGGTCATGAAACAGACTTTACCGTTTCCGACCTTGCGGCAGACATGAGAGCGCCTACTCCGTCAGCGGCGGCAGAGCTTGTTTCACCGTCTGCTGAACAACTCCTCAAAAATATTGACTTTTACTTAAACCGTATCAAAGACGGAGCTGTAAGGGCGCTGAACCGCAGTCAGAACCGGCTTGATGTTTTAAGCGGAAAACTTGCAGTGTTTTCGCCGGAATACAAACTGCAAAAGAACGAAAAGGACTTCATTTCCCTTGAAAACCGTCTGAAAGCGGCTTACAGTACAAAGGTTTCGGAATGTGAACGGAGATTTCTGACGGCAGTTTCAAAAATGGAGGCAATGAGTCCGCTGAAGGTTATGAGCAGGGGATATTCTCTTGTGTATAAGGGCAAAAAAATCATTGCTGATACTAAAAATCTGAAAACAGGGGATAATGTTGATGTAATGCTTGCTGAGGGCAGATTCAGTGCCTGTGTTACGGATATAGAAAATAATGAGGAGTGAAATGTATGGAATGGCTAGGACTTGTCTGTCTGGGACTGATTTTGTGTTATTCGTCATATCCCGGAAGGGTTAAAAAGCTTGAACATAAGGTTAAATTACTCAGCAGAGGTAAGGAGAACAAGATTATGAAACTGATAAAGGACCTTGTTGGTAAAAAGTGTATTGTAGTATGTGACGACATATATGAAACAAAGCTTACAGCTGATATGCTTGACGCTGATGACGAGTGGGTAAAGATAAGATTTACCGACAAGAAAGGCAATACTAAAACACAGATAATCAGAATTGATTCAATTAAAAGCGTGGAACTGCTTGAAGATTGACTTTGAGGTGAAAAAATGGCTTTTGAAGATAACATGACTGCGCTTGCGGATATTGTAAGCCAGCTTGAAAAAGGGGACTTGCCCCTTGAAAAATCGGTGGAGCTTTACGGCAAAGGTGTGAAGCTTGCGGCAAAATGCCGTAACGACCTTGAAAAGGCAAAGCTGAAAATAACACAGCAGGGGGAAAACAAGAATGAATCAGGCAGCTAAGGAAAGACTAAGCGAATATACACAGTTCATAGAAAATGCGCTGAAAAATTACAGTTTGCAGGATAAACTGGGACTGCACAAAAACGTTGCAAAGGCTATGGACTATTCCCTTGAGGCAGGGGGAAAAAGAATTCGTCCGGTTCTTGTGCTGGAATTATGCCGTGTCTGCGGAGGGGACTGGAAAACTGCCGTTTCTGCGGCTTGTGCCATTGAAATGATACATACCTTTTCGCTTATACACGACGACCTGCCGTGTATGGACGATGATGATTTCAGAAGAGGAAAGCCGTCTTGTCACAAGCAGTTTGGCGAAGCAATGGCAGTGCTTGCCGGGGACGCTCTGGCAATACGCCCCTTTGAGATAATTTCAGCAGCAGAAGAGCTGGACGCTGAAAAGAGAGTTAAACTCATAAACGAGCTGTCGCACTCGTCCGGTGCAGAGGGTATGATAGGCGGTCAGGTCATTGACATGGAAAATGAGGAACGTGATGATGTTGACGCTGAAAATCTGAGATTTATGTACTCCCTGAAAACCGGTGCTCTGATAAAGACATCATGTATTATGGGTTGTATCTGTGCCGGTGCGGACGCTGAAAAGACTGCTCTTGCGGCTGAGTATGCTCATGCGCTGGGAGTTGCTTTTCAGATAATTGACGATATACTTGACGTTGTGGGGGACGAAAGCGTTCTGGGTAAACCTACAGGCAGTGACAGCGAGGAAAACAAGACCACCTTTGTTACAGTCTACGGACTGGAAAAGGCAAAGGAACAGGCTAAAAAATATACAGACAAGGCTCTGGAGATACTTGACGGATTTGAAGAAAACGAATTTTTAAAGGAACTTACCGGATTTCTACTTGACAGAAATTTCTGATTTAATTTAGAGAGGGTGGCTGATATGGTATATAATCCTGTGCTTATCGGAGGGGCGTCTGCGTGGGC
>CAMCMW010000062.1 GCA_945876155.1 uncultured Ruminococcus sp.
GTAAAGCCAGCAGCACTTTTCCACCGCCCAGCATATCATATTCCACTGCATGAGATAGTTTGGCATAACGTTTCTGTAGAGAGATGTTGACGCACCGTAGACATAGCAGGTCTTTCCGGCATACTGTACCGAAACCGCACCAGAAACCGGGTGTCCCTCATAATAGCACATATAAAGCCGGCAGTGTTCACCAAGACTGTCAAGCATTCTTCTGAAGTATTCACGACTTCTTATACAGAACCCGTCACGCTTTCCGGTTTCCTCCATAAGCATATAAAAGTCGTCCAGCGCCTCCTTACCGCATATCCGGCACTCAACCCCCTTTCTCTCCGCCAGTCTTATATTATACCGCCACTTTTTATGAAAGGATTCAAAAAGCTCCTGACTTGTTCTGCCGTTTATTTTGAGTACATAGTTGTTTCTTGCCTGTATGGTTGAAAGCTCCGGAGCGTCTGCCTTAAAAGAGAATCCCAAACTTTTTAAAATCCCGATTTCCTCACTGTCATTTTCAGTGATACACGGGTCAAAGACCACCTCAAACGCCCTGTATTTTTTGCGCAGTATTTCAACCCCCTCCATTATTTCCTCAAGCACTCCCCTGTCCTTGTAATCGCATACCGGACCGTGCGGTGAATAAAGAAAAGTCCTTTTCAGAAAGGGTATCTCCTTTATAAGAACGAGTGCCGAACCTATTATATTGTTACTGCTGTTTCTCACAATTATAATTTCATAGTCCCAGCTGTTTTTAACTCCTGTCCAGCCCACAGACTGCATAAAATTGCCGTTGGGGTGATTTTCAGCAAAGCTTTCGTATTCCTTTATTTTTGCCTGATTTCTTTTGTCCATTATTTCAGTCATCTTTATCATCCTTTTTATAAATAAGAATGATGCATCATTTTTAAAGCGCTCGTATATTAGACGACTGAAAATACAAAAATGTTGCAGGAAATAAAATTTTTCTGCAATAAAAACAGCCACAGTTAAAATCTGCGGCTGAATATTTTTATTTCACCGTTTCAGCGATAATCTCGGCACTCTTTTCAATACCGTAAAATCCGCTGTCGATACAAAGCTGATAGTTATGGGGTTCTCCCCACTCCTGTCCGGTGAAGTTACGGCAATAGACACGCCTTTTCTTGTCCTTCTCTTTAAGACGCTTTTCCGGGTTTTTAGCGTCATCTCCGTATACTGCAACTATTCTGTTTGCACGTTTTTCAGTTGATGCGTGGATAAAAACGTTCATGCAGTCGGTTCTGTCACGAAGTATGTAATCGGCGCACCTGCCTACTATCACACATTTTCCCTCGTCAGCCGCCTTACATATTATCTCCCTCTGCACATTGAACACCTCGTTATAAAGCGACATCATACCGCCGTCGGGGTTGTTTCCCACAGACAGGTTAAACAGCAGACTTGTTGTTGCGGAGGCGTACTCACCGCTTTGCTCGATAAACTTTTCTGAAAGACCGCTTTCTCTTGCCGCAGTCTCAATAATTTCCCTGTCAAGGAATTTCCAGCCCAGCTTTTCAGCCACAGTTTTGCCGATAAGCCTGCCGCCGCTGCCGTATTCACGGCTTATGGTTATAATATTGATACTCATAAAAAACTCCATTCTGCCGCCGGTAAGACGGCTTGTTATAAAATTGCAACTTTCTTCCTGTATATTCTTTTAAGCAGTAACACACCCACTGCGGCGGTCAGAATTTCTGCGATCGGGAAAGAAACCCATACCAGCCAGTCAAGCTCCGGTGACTTTTCCGCAATATAAACAAAGAGAAATACAAACGGGAAAATGAATACGACCTGACGGCATACTGATATGACCAGTGACTCCAGACCTCCGCCCAGAGCCTGAAAAATCCCCTGTAAGGCTATATTCGCACCGGCAAATACAAAGCTTAAAGAAATCACTCTCATGGCGCTGATACAAAGCTCCAGTGTTTCTCCGGAAAGTCCGAAAACTGACGAAAGCGGTGACGCTAAAATCTCTGCCGCAATTGTACCCACTGCCATGATTATCAATGTGTAGAACATTCCGTATTTCATACCGTCGGTAATTCTTTTCCGGTTTCCCATGCCGTGGCTGTATGATATGACTGGTGTTATAGCGTCTCTCAGTCCGAACGCCGCAAACAGAATAAACTGCTGTATCTTGTAAAACAGTCCGTAGGCTGTAACCATAGACTCGCCTATTCTGACAAGTATTATGTTAAGACCGTAAGTCATAAAGGACATAAGTGCCTGTGCAATAATAGCCGGAAGTCCGATAGAATATATCTCCTTTATAATTCCTGCCGACGGTTTCATGTATCTGATACCATTTTTTATATCCTTGTTTACTTTAAAATGGAACACAAGTGCAAGCAGGAATGAAACACACTGTCCGGCAACAGTTGCCACAGCAGCACCCTTTACCCCCATTTCCGGGAATCCCAGCCAGCCGTAGATCATTACCGGGTCCAGTACAATATTCACTGCCGCACCGGCTATCTGAGCAATTGTAGAATAAACTGAATGTCCTGCCGACTGGAGCAGTTTTTCAAAGACCGCAAAGAAAACGATTCCCGGCGAAACAATACAGCAAAGGCTCAGGTAGTCATTTGCCATGTCTGCAATCAGCGGATTTGAGGTCTGGGAAGAAATGTAAATATCTGTTCCGAACAGACCAAACAGCAGAAACACCGCATATATAACAATACCCATAAACATTGCATTTCCCGCTGACTTCGACGCCTTTTCCCTGTCACCCTGTCCAAGGGACTTTGAAACGAGTGCATTTGCGCCAACCCCTGTTCCTATTGCAATTGCGACCATAAGCATCTGAAACGGAAAAGCAAGCGTTAACGCATTTATTGCCTCTTCTCCGTGTTCTTTCATGTTTGAAACGAAAGCGCTGTCCACAATGTTGTACACCGCCTGCAAAACCATTGACAGAATCATTGGTATTCCCATTGAAAGCATAAGCCTGCCAACCGGTGCTGAGGACATTTTACTGTCAGAAATTTCTTTTTGTTTACCCATTACTTTACCTCCAGAAAAAATAAAAAAATCGTGCAGCCAATCGAAATCTGGATTTATGCCGATTAAGCTACACGATTTATTACAATCATTATACCACATTTCCGGTCAGTTTTGTAATAGGCAGAATATACAATTTTCAAATTGAATCAAAAACTATTTTTATAAAACAACTCCGGAAAAATTTCCGGAGCTGTATTCATTGTTTATTTTCCGAGGTCTGAATGTGAAATTACCATTGCAATATAATTCATTAACATTGCACTGTCAGCGGAGTCTATAACACCGTCACGAACGCAGTCTGCATTTGCAAGACCAGTATCTTCAATCGTAATTTTGGAAGGATTGAGCAGGTACATATTAAGCAGTACAGCGTCTGATACTACTACTGTACCGTCAAGATCCACGTCACCGTAATTTGTAGGATTAACGTTCGGAACTGACGGAGACGGATTGTCATTTGCAGTTGTCTGGGTTGTTGTTGTTACAGTAACAGCTGTTGTTTTCACTGTGGTTGACTCAGGAGTGCTTACAGTTGTTTCCGGTACACTGACTGCAGATGAGCTGTAAATACAGGTAATGGTATCAATATTTACCGTGCCTGTCTGACACCACCAGCAGCCTATCTGGAATACACCGTCATACTGAATTTCATCCTGGATTGATTTCACGTCAAATTCAATTGTACCGCTGCTGCCGTTTACATTCATAGTACCGCCGCCCAGGTCTTTCCAGTTACCGGAACTTGTAACACTGATACCGCCTGTCATTGACGGACTTCCGATATCGCCGTTTGCTGAGAAGTTAACGATAATTTTTTCAGCCTTGGCACCCTCCGGAAGAAAATCCGAAATTTTTATCTGTGTGAATTTACCAGAATCACTTGACATATCAAGCTGTGTATTTACAGTAATGACCTTTGTTCCGCTGGTCGGATTTGCCTGTGTTACTGAAGTTGAAGTTGTCTTTGGTGTTGATGCTGAGGTTGTCTGTGAAGTCGAAACTGAGGTTGAAGATGAGGTTGTAGTTGTATGTGTAAAGGATGAAACTGTTGTTGAAGTAGTTGTTGTTACTGTTGTAACAGGTGTTGTTGTAGTCGTTGTTGTTGTAGTCGGAGGAGTAACAGTTCCGCCGGAAACGCCCGGTACTGATGAATCTACAGACTGTCCTGAACCGTATTTGAGATAAAGACCGGCAAGTGCGCCTACAAATGCGGCATTGTAGTCAGTTGCGACTTCTGTATACTCATACTTGTCTGCCTCGTCATAATAGTTGTCGCTGTTGTCAGGACCTCCGACAAGTGCGCCTACAAGGACGTGCTTATACGCAACTCCCCTGTTTTCAGACGGGAAATCATTATAACCGGACGCTGCTCTGTGGTGCGGCTGAGTTACAGAATTGCTGCTGTAGCCTACCATGTAGCAGTAGCCTGCATTGTTGTTTCCGAAGAGATAATCCATCTGTCCCTTAGCCCAGGCTGAGTATGTTGAGGAGTTGTTGTGCTTGTCGTAAACAAGTCCCATTAACTGCTGAGCAGTGTTATATCTTGCTGAACCCCAGTTTGTGTGACAGGCATATCCCTGGGGAGTTGTATTGCCGTTTTTCAGCACGTCAATATTTGCTGAAACTCTGTTCCATTCGTTTGCATAAATTGCGTTGACTGCCGGCCATACGCTGTCCCAGCAAAGCGGCTGGTTGGTCGTGTATGCCCAGTTGGACTGGCTTATCCAGCTTGCACAGTCTGACTTGTAAGAAGAAGTGTTTGTAGCCTTGTAAAGCAGGATTGACGCAAGTGCCAGGTCATCAAGATAGCTTGTACCCTGATAGTAGGACTGTGACTGGTGATTTGCCTTGTTGTTTGACTTGGCAAAGCTGTAAAGTGCCTGTGCGTAAGTCAGATCCTCTTTATTGCCGAAATTTATGTAGTTCATGGCAAGGGCTGCGGCTGTTTCAGCAACTACGTCTGTACATGGATTGCTTGATGTTGCAAAATAAGCCGGTCTTGCAAGAGTCTGATTTTCCGGCGGACACCACTGTGCATGGTCTGTATCGCCGTCGCCCACCTGATAGCAGAACGCCTGAACTGTTGAACCGCTCATAACTGTACATCTCTTGAAATAATCACAGAAATAGTCAGTGATTGTCTGAAGGTGGGCAGCCTGTCCGGTCTGGGTGAAAGCGTCCTTGAACTCGTAGTAGCCCCAGCCCAGCATTGTTGCTGAGTATGCGCCGGGAAGTCCGAACTTGACATGGTCGCCGGCGTCGTGGAAACCGCCGCTTAAATCCATTGTACCGTAAGGTGTGGATACGCTTGAATCGTAAGTGTGGCAGTCGTCACGCCAGTCAAGCTGTGATTTTTCTCCGACCTGCGGTCCGCACATATTTGCGTCGTAAAGGTAGAGCGAATACTGCAGTGCCTTTGCATAGTTTACGCTCACTGCCGCATCTGCTTTTTCCTCTGTTACAGCCATCGGAGCAACAAGCGCTGTAACCGCTACCGTTGCACAGGTTACTGCTGCTTTGATTCTGTTCAGTAATTTTGAACTCTTCATCAGATAATCTCCCTTTCGTAAATAAAAAAAATAAACGTACATTTTCATTATACAATATTTCCCGTAAGAAATTATTAACAAATTATGAACAGTGTATTAATAAATTATGAAATTACACCATTTTGTCTGAATTCACAGCACAATAGTATAATACACATATCAATTCAGCCAAAATAAAAGCTTTCCAGCAGAAAACACCGGAAAGCTTTTAAAAAATATGAGGGTTTTAAGTATAACTTAATAGCTTATTTAATGTCGTCTTCACCCTGGAGAGCGTCAAAGCCGACTTCACCAGTTCTTACCTTGACAACGTTCTCAACATCAAAGATGAAGATCTTGCCGTCACCGATATTACCGGTGTAGAGTGCCTGTTTAACAGTGTTTACAACCTTTTCAACAGGAACCGCTGAAACAACTACCTCAGCCTTAACCTTAGGCAGCAGCTGAACGTCATCGCTTTCAACACCACGGTAATACTTCTTCTGACCCTTCTGAGTACCGTAACCCATTACATTAGTAATAGTGATACCTCTTACGTCAATTGCATTGAGTGCAGCCTGGAGTGCCTCAAGCTTTTCAGGTTTGCAGATGATTGAAAGCTTTGTGAGTTTCGGACTGCCGTCTGAAGTAGCCTTTGTCTGGATTGATACCGGAACAGCCTCGCTTACAGGTACAACGCCTGAAGTGTCAACGCCAGCCTGTGCGCCCTGAGTTTTGATTTCAGAAACTGATGCAGCAGATGGCATAAAGTCTGCGTAGCTTGAAGGGAGGTTGTGCTCTGTTGCGTCCAGACCGATGATTTCTTCTTCCTTGGACGCTCTCAGACCAATAGTTGCCTTGATTACAAGGAATGTGATTGTGATTGTAACTGCTGTCCATGCGGCAACTGTAACAACGCCCACGAACTGTTTGATAAGAAGGTCAGCACCGCCGCCGTAGAAAAGACCGCTGAATGAATCATTTCCAGGAACGCTTGTTGTAGCAAGCAGACCAACTGCGAGAGTACCCCAGATACCGTTCATCATATGTACTGCAACCGCACCGACAGGGTCGTCGATATGGAGCTTGTGGTCGAGGAGCCATACACCGAATACAACCAGCAGACCTGAAACAATACCTACAATAACTGCGCCGCCTGCGTCGAGGACATCACATCCTGCTGTGATACCAACAAGACCTGCAAGGGATGCGTTAAGACACATTGAAACATCAGGCTTGCCGTATTTTATCCATGTGAATATCATACAGACAAATGTTGCAACTGCCGGAGCAATTGTTGTTGTTACGAAAATTGAACCAAGCTGTCCGAGTGAAGTAGCAGCTGCGCCGTTGAATCCGTACCAGCCGAACCAGAGGATAAAGCAGCCTAATGCACCGAGAGTAAGTGAGTGACCCGGAATAGCGTGAACTTTTGTGACCTTGCCGTTTTTGTCTGTATCAAACTTGCCGATACGAGGTCCTAAAATCTTAGCACCGATAAGGGCTGATATACCGCCTACCATGTGAATTGCGCATGAACCTGCGAAATCGTGGAATCCCCATTCTGCAAGCCAGCCGCCGCCCCAGATCCAGTGTGCCTCAATCGGGTAAATAAGACCTGAGATAACGCCTGAATAAACACAGTATGAAATAAACTTTGTTCTTTCTGCCATAGCACCTGAAACGATTGTTGCAGTTGTTGCACAGAAAACAAGATTGAATACGAAATTAGACCAGTTGAAATTCTGATAGTCAGTAATGATATCAAAACCCGGCTTACCAAGGAATCCTGCGACGTCCTCACCAAGGAGAAGTCCGAAACCGATAAGAATGAAAACTACTGTACCGATGCAGAAATCCATCAGGTTTTTCATAATAATGTTACCGGCATTCTTCGCTCTGGTAAAACCTGTTTCAACCATTGCGAATCCGCACTGCATAAAGAATACGAGAGCA
>CAMCMW010000063.1 GCA_945876155.1 uncultured Ruminococcus sp.
AACGGCTGACAGCTTCCCCAGCGTGAAGTCATTCTGCGTATTTTCAGCTGGGGAAAAGTTATATTATATGGTGCGAATTTATTGTGTACCTCGTGCATTATCTCATCAAAAACAGTCAGGCACTGCTTATCCAGCCACGAGTCAAACAGATTCCTTTTACGGTTATAGTAGTCCGGGCGTTTAACGTGTATATACACATACAAGCCGTCGCAGGTCACATACTCTTTGCTGTCCTTTTTAACCTTTATCTGCATATTCTTTCCAAGCAGTGTCACATTTTCCCCACTTACATACTGCATTTCAGCTTTTTTTGATTCACGCTGACTGAAGTGCATAACGGCATTGCGGATATAGTCACTCTTACTGGCAACAAAGCTTTCCACAGTCTTTACAGGCACACGCAAAGGCGCTGAAACATATACAGAACAGTCATGTCTTATCCTGAGATTGATGTTCTTTATCTTTTTGCGTTCAAATGTATACTCTATTGTTCCGCAGTCAGTTTCTACCTTTCTTTTTTGTGTGGATACTGTTTTCATCAATGCCTCCTGATTTACTTGTCATAAGCCAAGCATATAAGCTCACTCTTTTCATCAGTGTTCCGGCTGAGGTACTCATATATCTGTATTATCATGCTCCATAAGAATAGTTTTCTTTATTAAAAAATTCTCATCATTATTATACTACATCATGTTAAAAAAAGCAAATACAAAACAGCCGAAATCACGTATTACCGCAATTCCGGCTGTCCGGTACAATATTTTTATTCTTTCTCGATACCGTCAATCGTATAAATAAATTTGACCTTGCCCTCCATACCGTTTCCTATTCCGGAAAAACTGTTGTAAGCCTTTGAGATATCCGACAGCTTTTTCAGCCTGTCAATCAGTTCTTTTACGTCATTGTTGTATGCCTCGGCTATTTTGTCAATGCCCTCTTTTTTGAACTTTTCCATGCCGTCCTTTAATTCCTCAGAACCGCTTTCCAGTTTACCTGCACCGTCCGACAGTTCTGAAACGCCGTCTTTAAGCGATGACATACCGTCCATAAGCTCACCGCTGCCGCTGTAAATTGCCGACGCACCCTCTGAAAGCTCCCCGATTGAGCTGTGGAGAGTATCTGCGCCGTCCTTTAAGGCACTGCCTCCGTCTTTAAGAGCTGAAAGTCCGGATTTAAGCGAACCAGCACCGGCAGAAAGGGAGTCTGCGCCCTCACGGGCAGTCTGTACTCCGGATTCAAGCTTTTCAGTACCGTCTTTAAGGGCAGTATTTGCTTTTGAAAGCTCCTTTGTACCTCCGGAAAGCTCAGATGCACCCTTATTTACCTTTACCACTGAATTATAAAGCGTATTCGTTCCGTCGGCTATCTGAGAGCTGCCGTCCTTAACGCTTGCCAGTCCTGTGTCAAGCTGGTCAACACCCTCTGCAAGTGCAGCAGAACCCTCTTTAAGACTGCCTATTCCGTCACTTAAAGCATTTGCTCCGCTTTCAAGCTGTGAAGCACCGTCCTTTAACTCTCCGCCGTCCTTCATTGATGCGGCTATCTGCTCCTGTCCGGCAATAGTCTGTTCAAGAACGCCTATCATCTGCCCGATACTTTCGTCCTGTGTGGTCTGGTAAACTGCTTTAAGTCCCTCAAGAACCTGCTTGTTATAGCCTATAGTTTCATCAAGACCTGCTCCTGCCTGACTGATACCTGCTGAAAGGTTTCCAAGACCCTCTGACAGACCGTCAGCACCGTTTCCAAGTTCATCTATACCGCCCAGAGCGTTCTCCACACCGGCTTTCAGCTGTTCAGAACCGTCTTTAACTGCCCCGATACCCTCATCAAGCTTTTTCGCCGATTCGGACAAGGTTTTTGCACCGCTTTCAAGCTGTGATGTTCCGTCAGAAAGGCTCTTAGCGCCGGACTCAACCTTCTTTGAGCCGTCCAGTACTGCTGAAACACCGTCATTCAGTGCTGACGCTCCGTCGAGTATTGGAGAAAAGCCCTCTGAAAGCTTTTTTGCACCCTCTGCCAGCGAGTCTGAGCCGTCTTTTGCCGCACTTATTCCGCTGTAAAGTTCTGACGCACCGTCTGAAAGCGTTCCGGCACCGTCCTCCAGCTTTGCAGAACCGTCTGACAGCGCCGATGCACCGTCTTTCAGTTCTGCTGTACCGCTGTAAAGCTTATCTGCACCGTCCTTTAATTCTGACGTACCGCTGAGAAGTGCCTTTATACCGTCGTAAAGTTCTCCCGAACCGTCTGCAAGCTTTTCGGCAGCATCAGTCATTTCATCTATTTTTTCCTGTAACTCGTCAAGTGAATCGGTTTCACTCAAATCCAAATCAGAAAACAGCTCATTTGTGGCAACTGTGAATGAAGTGGAAATTGAAAAGTCAGTTACGTCAGCGGAAAACTCAAAGTAATCCGGTATCTCAATATCAATATCCTTGTTTTTGTCCAGACCCAGGCTTTGTGACAGTCCGGGAACAGCCATGCCGGCAACAACAAATCTTTCACCGTCTGAGATATACTGTCCGTTTGTCACCTCAATATTGCTGAATTTACTGCTGTCAAGAATAGTTGCAGATAGCATCAGAAACGGTACGTACATATCAGTATTTTTGGCGTTTTGCTTTACTGTTGTTTTCTGATTGTTTGTGTAGTCATATCTCACAGTTACTCTTCCGCTTTTGCCAGCCAGCTCCTCCGGAGAAATTTCATTTCCGTCAAGGTAGTAGGTCAGCTTTACCGTAACAGGCAGTTCCTTGTCTGTTGTACCCTGATAATAAATATCCGAACCGTCTGCGTCCCATTCTACTTCGCCGTCTGTTTCCGTAAAGGATTCATAACCCTTGACATTTTCAATTCCGGAAAGTTCTGACTTATCCAGTATACTTGCCAGTCCGCCCTCATTGTCCAGCCAGTCGCTTACAATAACATTTTTCTTATTGCCCTGCGAATCAGCCACAACGTAAACTGTTTCTTCCTTTAATACACTGCCGTTCTCTTCGGCTTTCTGTTCAGCAGCGGCAGTATCTTTCTGTGCCTTTGCCGCCGTTACTGCAAATACTCCTGTTGAACCGGCTGATATAAGAATTGCCATTACTGCGGCAAGAACTCTTGTTAACTTTTTCATGAAAATTTCCTCCTTTAAGACTCTTTGGGTCTGATTCCGATAGTCGTTTTGCAAATCAATTTATCAAACAGCATAAGCATTGACGGAAGTACCAGAATAACCGTAAACATACTTACAATAGCGCCTCTGGACATCAGTATGCACAGAGATGATATCATATCCATTTCTGAATAAATTCCTACTCCGACTGTTGCCGCAAAAAATCCTAATGCGCTTACAATAATAGATTTCATTGAGGTTGAAAGGGCAATGTATACTGAATCCTTTTTGCTCTGCCCTCTTGACCTTTCTTTCTTATACCTTGTGGTCATGAGTATCGCATAGTCAACAGTAGCGCCCAGCTGAATAGTACCTATAACAATTGATGCTATAAACGGAAGTACAGTACCCGTATAAGCCGGTATACCCATATTTACAAATATTGCAAATTCTATAACTATTACAAGTATTACCGGAAGTGATACTGATTTCAGAACCAGTGCTATCAGAATAAAGATAACCCCGATAGATGCAGTGCTTACCAGACCGAAATCGTGGTCCATGATTTTTATAAGGTCCTTTGTTGCAGGCGCTTCACCGATAAGCATACCGTCTTCATCATAATTCTTTATTATACTGTTGATTTTTTCAATCTGGCTGTTTACTTCGTCCGACGCCGTTTTGTATTCCGAACCTATCAGCATGAGCTGCCACTGGTCGCTTTTCAGTATTGAATTTATGGAATCTGGAATTATCTCCTGAGGAATAGCTGAACCAATCAGGGTATCCATTCCCAGTGCAAAGCTTACGCCGTCAACATCATCTATATCGTCAAGCATTGCATTTACTTCCTTTGACGCCATATCCGAATCAACAAGGAGCATATGGGTTGAGTTCATGTTGTACTCTTCGGCAAGCTTTGAATTTGCTACAACGCTTGCTGTGTCCTCCGGCAGCATGGTGTCAAAGTTGTAATAGACATCATAGTGAGTGTAACCGTAAATTGCAGGAGCAAGCGCCAGTGCAAATACTGCAAGAAAAACTCTTCTGTGATTTATAACAAATGAGGCTGCCTTATCCATTGACGGGATAATATCCTTATGACGTGTTTTCTCAATTGCTCTATCAAAGGTAAGTATAAACGACGGCAGTATCGTAACACAGCCGATAACGCCGAACACAACACCTTTCGCCATTACTATACCCAGGTCAAGTCCCAGAGTAAAGCTCATAAAGCACATTGAAAGGAATCCGGCTATGGTAGTCAGAGAACTTCCTACTACGGAAGATATGGTATTGGATATCGCATGACCCATTGCACGTTCCTTGTCGCCGGGAAATCGTTTCTGGTTATCCTGATAGCTGTGCCACAGGAAGATTGAAAAGTCCATGGTAACGCCCAGCTGGAGTACCGCACTCAGTGCTTTGGTGATAAAGGATATCTCCCCCAGGAAGAAATTTGTTCCCAGGTTATAGATAATCGCCATGCCGATACTGAGCATAAAGAAAACCGGTATCAGGAAGGAATCCATTGTAACTGCCAGAACAAGGCTAACAAGCAGTACTGCGATAACAACGTACATTACAGATTCCTTGTCGGAAAGATTTTTGATATCCGTAACCACCGCTGACATTCCGCTGACAAAGCACTGTTCTCCGGCAACCTTTCTTATCTCCTCAACCGCTGACATTGTACCGTCGCCGGAAGAGGAATCGTCAAAGAATACCGCCATTAATGTGGAATCTCCGGAATTGAAAAAGTCGTAAATATCGTCCGGAAGAATCTCCTTTGGTATGCTGATATCTGCTACTGTGTCATACCACACAACATCAGCAACGTGGTCTATCTCTTCGATTTTCTTTTTGGTTTCGGCAACGTCCTTATCAGACATTCCCTCAATCATTACCATGGAGAATCCGCCTTTTCCGAAATCCTCCAGAAGTATGTCCTGCCCTTTCATTGTTTCAATGTCCTTGGGCAGATATGACAAAATATCATAGTTTACTCTTGTGGTCACAAAACCGATAACTGAGGGTATAAGCAGAAGTACGCTTATAATCAGAATCAGTATTCTGTGTTTTGCAATCCACTTTCCGAACTTAACCATCATATCTCTCCTTTCAAATATGACCGTTGGTCACTTATTGCTATTATTATATTCCTCCAGAACTCCAAAGTCAATAGACAAAAGCAAAAATAATGACCATCAGTCATTATTTTGTAGTGTTGCACAATTATGGTTTGTACTAAATAATGACTAATGGTCATTTTACTGAATTGACTTTTTTATAAAGTTATAATATAATTAGGAAAAGACAAAACAATATAAATATAAATAAAAATAAAAAGGAAGTCTTTCTATGGGAAAACTTGATGCAAATAAAAAGAAAAAGCGTGAATCACTGCTGAATACCGCTTTCAGCATTTTCACTTCAAAAGGTGTAAGCCAGACGTCTATTTCAGAAATCGTGGAAAAAGCAGGCGTTGCAAAGGGTACGTTCTATCTGTATTTCAAGGACAAATACGACATCAAAAACAAGCTGGTTGCACATAAATCGAGTCTGCTGTTTAAAAATGCAATCGAGGAACTCAGCAAACAGTCTGAACTTGAATATATGGACAAAATCATTTTTATAATAGATAATATTATAAATCAGCTGAACGAAAACCAGTCGCTCCTTACCTTTATTTCAAAAAATCTGAGCTGGGGAATTTTCAAGAATGCACTTATTTCATCTGACAATGAGGACGACTACAATTTCAAAAACATTTATGATGCAATGATAAGTGATTCGCCGAAAAAATTAAAAGACCCGGAAGTAATGATTTTTATGATTATCGAACTTGTAAGCTCCACAATTTATTCTTCAATTCTCTATGATGAACCTGTTTCTCTTGAAGAACTCAAGCCTTATCTTTACGATACAGTCAAAAATATTATTAAACAGCACGAAATTGATGAGTAAGCTGAAATTTATATATAATAGTATTGTTTTTAAGGCTTGCGCATGGTATAATAAAGACAACAATATTTAACTATGGAAAGGAATGTTACTATGAAAAAAATCCCGGCAGTTTTCACAGCTGTTCTTACAGCATCGGTAATGGCTGTTTCGGCATCTTCATCAGTTCTGACTGTTTTTTCTGCTGAAACTACATCTTCAGACACCGAAATATTATATGAGTTTGAAAACGGAAAAACCGACGGCGGAAAAATATTCACAGAGGGCTGGAAAGGCAATACAGCCGAGGACGGAAGCGGTGAAGACTTCGACCTTACCAACGCATCAAACGGCGGTTTTTCTTTTCTTGACCAGAAAGGTACAACTGTAAGCATTGAAGTTGAAGTGGAAGAGGCAGGGTTGTATGAACTGACAGTCTGCTACTGCGAACCCTCTGACCCGAACAAAAAGGTACAGTATCTCAACATAAACGGAGTAAATCAGGGAGAGATAAGTTTTCCCCACAACCTGACTTTTGAAGAAACCTCCGGTGGTATCGTAATGCTTGAAGAGGGAGTAAACGTCATTGAGTTCAAGGCATACTGGGGCTATACCTATTTTGACTATCTTACAGTAAAACCAGCCGACGAAAATCTTAAAACCCTCTCCCCGGACAGGCAGCTTTCAAATCCCAACGCATCTGATTCAACCAAAAGACTTTACAACTATCTCTGCGACCAGTACGGAAACCACATTCTCTCCGGACAGCAGGAATACTGCGGTTCACACAACTACAATCTTTATGCTGACCCCGACAATTACATCAAGGATAACGAGCAGGAGTTTGAGTATATACAGGAGAAAACAGGGAAAATGTGTGCTGTCAGAGGCATTGATTTTCTCAACTACCGTTCAAACGCATCATGGGACGATAACGCCGCAGAACGTACTATCCAGTGGGTAAATGAGTACAAAGGTATTGCAACAGTTGTATGGCACTGGAGCGTACCTTCAGAAGAAGGCAGCACCGACTGCAATTTCTATGTTGAATCAGCAAGTGCCAACTATACCACTTTCAGCATTTCAAGGGCGCTTGAAGAGGGTACATGGGAAAACGAAGTACTCATGGCGGACATTGCTGAAATCGCAAAACAGCTTACCAAATTAAAAGACGCAGACGTGCCGATTTTGTGGAGACCTCTTCATGAGGCGGAAGGCGGCTGGTTCTGGTGGGGTGCTGAAGGACCGGAAAACTGCAAAAAGCTTTACCGTCTGCTTTACGACCAGCTTACAAATGTTTACGGTCTTGACAATCTGATCTGGGTATGGACAGGTTACGCATACTCGACCTCGCCCGACTGGTACCCGGGAGACGACGTTGTTGACATTGTAGGCTATGACAAATACAATGCGGCTGACGGACTTCCGAATTTAAGTTCCATTTCGTCCACTTTCTACA
>CAMCMW010000064.1 GCA_945876155.1 uncultured Ruminococcus sp.
GATACAGCATTCTTACGCTGTCATCAAGGAGATTGGAGTAAACGTCACTGCCTATTTCAAATGTATAGGAATCGTCCAGACTGCCACAGGTGATGTAGTATCTGCCGGATTCAGTCACGGCTGAGAAATCACCGGTTTTGTCTGTTTCGTCAGCAGAGGTATTAGTTATCTCACCTGAAAGTTTGCCGGTATATACAACCTGTTTTGTATCAGCATTTACAACTGAAAATTCTGTTGCGCTTGTATTTCTGAAAACAGCAGTCTTTTTGCTGTCATTCTTGTAGCCCACCTGGTTTGTTACTATCGGCGGTTCGTACGGTCTTGTTGCTGAGTAATCAACCTTGCTGTCGTCCACAAGTTCCAGTGAAACATTGTCAATATAGATTTTGTGCTCCGGCAGTACGCCCTCATGCTCCTCCTGAATACCGCAGTTGAAAACAAGTTTGGACATTATATCGGTTTCCGCTTTCATGGTAAACTCGTAATCAACAGTTTGAGGAGTTGAAGTAAGCTCCAGTCCTTTCCAGGTGTAAGCCTGATAAGTTCCACCGTTCTGCTGTATCATACACTCGATAAATCTGTCTGTCGAAGAGGAAATATCGTATTTCAGACGGTAAACACCGTTCTGGTAAAGCGGAATGATATCATAGAACACCTGAACGGCATAGTTCACCTTTCCCACATTGCTTACAGTAAGTGCAAGCTGTCCATTTTCAGTGCCAAGTGAGCAGGCACCGCCGCTTTCCTTGTAGGTACCCCAGCCGGAAGTACCGGAATCAAAGGTTGAATTGCTGATGATATTGGACGCTGCATAAGTAGTCGCCGGAATCACAGGAACAGCCGATGCCATAACTGCACACACTGCAACAGCCGCAAGACAGCGTTTTAACGTGCTTTTTTTCATAAGTCAGAACCCCTCTCGTTTTATACTGAACTGCCGATGATTTAATGTAATGATATTTTAACATATATTTTGCACAAAAATATACAAACATCTTGATAAAAATGGTAAGATAATGACATCTGTTTATAAAAAAACAACCGCTGAAATTCAGCGGTCTGAAAATACGGAATTAGCATACTGCTTTTTATACTGCTTTGGAGTAGTACCAATATATTTTCTGAAAACTTTTATGAAATAACTCTGTGAACTGAATGCAAGAAGATTGCTTATCTCTGTGTCACTATACTCCGTATAAAGCAAAAGTGAGGCAGCCTCTTCAATCTTAAGCTTATTCACATATTCGCCGAACGAAACCCCGATTTCCTTTTTAAACAGTCTTGAAAGATAGGCAGGGCTTAGTTTAAGGTACTGCGCTGTTTCATCAAGCAGAATACGGTTGTGCAGATGGCAGATTATGTAGTCCACAGCGTGTACTATCTGTTTTGAATACACTCCCCTGAGCTTTATCTGACGCATCTTATTTGTATACCCTTCAATCATTTCGTAGTGAACTGCTCTTATTTCACTTTCGGTCTGACATTTGTCGGTCTTCATAATGTAATAGTCACTAAGATTGTAGGATTCCTCCGGAGTCATGCCGCCTTTGATGCAGTACCGTGCTATAAGCGCCGCCAGTACTACCATGTGATATTTCAGATTGCGTATAAAGTCCTCGCTGAGAACACCGCACCCCTCACAGAAAAGAGGTTTCATAAACACCTTTACCAGTTTCATATTGCCGGAACATATACTTTCATAAAAAGCTATTTCACGGTCAAAGGAGGCGTGCTCAAAGTCGTCTTCACGCTGGGAAAACAAATGCTCCGCAAGTTTCTTTTCAGTTTCAATGCTCATATCCTTCACCCCATAAATATTTTACCATATTTACGGAGTTTTTGCAAACGGATTTAAGTCTCCGCATCGCTCCGATTACCAATCTTTTTAAAACTCAAATAACTTTCTTCTAAACCGCTTTATACCCAAAAGCCTCCATGTCTTTTTTTATCATGTCATAATAAGCTTTAAGGTCGTCAGCATATTTACTGTGCATATTATCAGGCATTGTTGATGAAGACATTTCCGGACCTTCATCATCTAAAGCAAGATAGACACAGCGCTGCCTGTTGTCTGATGCGTTTACGACCTCTATGTAACAATGACCATACCTGTGAAATCCACGGAAAAGAAAACCGTTCATCTCAACAGCCGCCCTTTCAGCCTTGACCTTAGTAACTTTCTTCAGCAGTTTTTTCGGAATACCCAGCAGTTTCAGTTCATAACCGATATCAAAATAATCCTCAATAACTCTCAGATCTTCATCTGTTTCATCTTTTCGGCGGTACAAAATATCGGCAGTTATAACTCCTTTATAAAATTCTTTAACCTTCAGTATCTTCGCAATATGCACCCTTAAAGGAAGTTTCAAGTCAATGCTGTAATCAGCTGTTCTGAATCGTACCCCGCCGTTATCAGCGCTGAAATATCCTTTCATATATTACCTCTTCCTGTAATCACTGAATACCGGAAATTTCTGATTTTTCTTTGCATTTTCCAGCCAGAGCTCAGTGTCCATACCTAAAATCTGCATTTTTTCCACGTCCATTTTGAATTTATAATAAACATTTCTGCTCATCACATAAATTTTGTATAGTTCAAGTATATCCTCGTTATATTTTCCGGAAGATACCCTGATATCAATATTTCTCAGCAGCTGGGCATCTGACAAGGCGTTGTGAGCCGATTCGGGTTCACACTCGCATATAACAGAAAGATCCAAAAGTGAGGGTTCGTTCAGTTCCAGAATTTTATTTATTTTCCGGCTGAGGTCACAAAAAAGCTTTGTAACAGTTTTGTGATTTCTTATTAAAGCATACTGTTTTGCATTCCAGCGAAAAGCAAAAGCATCTGCACTGGAAAATGTAAATATATTATCTATCTCATACTTTTCTATGTACATTTTAATATCGTCAATTACAGACTGAAAATTTTTTCCGCTGTCCACCTGCTCCTGCTGTATTCCTGTCAGTTCAATTATTCTTTCATAAAGTCTGCCGTTGTTCTTTATCGGTTTGACATAAGTATGATAAGTATCAATTATTTTGTTGCTGCGCCTTTCATCACAGATAATCATTGCAACTTCAATTAAACTGTAATCTTCTCTTGCATTACTGTTGTCAACGTCAGAATTGAATTCCGCATCTAAATAAGCCTGCATTTTCATTTCCTTTCGACTAATAATATTTTTTATCCGGCAGTTTATCTATAGTAAACGACAAATATATTTGGCGTTTACTATTTGCCGATACGCACGCAGCGAACGAAAGTGAGCGAATGTGCGAGGCATTTAAAATTTATCGTATAGTGAACGTCAGATTATTTTTGACGTTCACTATATATCCCTTGAATATTCACTCAAAGGATATATACGCTCAAAACCGTTTTCATTCAGCCGGACAATATTATCATATATCAGATAATGCTTTTTGTCAAATTCTATTGATTTATGATAATGCCCCGAAAACCAGAGTCTGAAATCAAGCCGTTGGTCTATCTCGTCAAAATAGTCATTCAAGGCGTTTTTTCCGTAGTCCAGATGCCGGAACAGTTGATTCTGAATATGAAGAGGCAGGGAATGGGTCACAACAATATCCACTTTCCAGCCGGCTGCCTCCAGATTCCTTCTGCCTGTTTCCATTTCCTCTTCACTGGGCAGTTCCTCTTCCCACATGGAACGCCCCAGCTTGCGGTACTGCTTGTCATGGCTCTCCGCACCGCCGAATGCAAATATACTTGTACCGTCAATATCAAAAACACTGCCTCTGCAAAGGTGGATTATATTATCAGTGATTTTCTGCACTCTGCCGCCTTTCCATTCCTCATAAGGGTACTCCTTCAGCAAGTCAAAGTTTTCGTGATTGCCGTCTATCCAGAGAGTAGTCCACGGCTTTTCGTCAAGCCAGCTGAGCCAGTACCTGTCGTGTGGGGAATTCCTCTCCCACACCAGTCCAAAATCACCGCAGATGATAACATAATCGGAACGTGTCAGCTGTTTCTGTTCCTGAAAACAGCTGACAGAAAATTTGTGGATATCTTCGCTTCCGTGTATATCTCCCGTAATGTAAATCATAGCTTTACTCCCTGTACCGTCAGACTTTTTCAATCTTTGCTTTCGTCAAGCAGGCTTTTAAATATTCTGTAATTGCTCATGTCACTCTTATGGCAGTAAACCGCAAAGCACACAGCCTTGAAATATCCCTTAAACTTCGGCAGTATTTCCTTGTAAGCCTGTGCAACAATCCTCGGATTGTTCTGAAATGCACCGCAGCCAAACGCCCCCAGCACCAGTACATCTGCATTATTGGCAGCGGCAACACCTAAAATCTGTTTTCCTCTCTGCCTGTGTATATCCAGCAGCTCATCATCACTTACTTTTATCGGTATTGCAGAACCGGGGTTCATTTTATTATAGGGCTTCTTTCTCAGATTCGGCGCAGCACAGGTTATGACATCTGTCTTAAACCATTCGCTTTCCGGTCTGGTCACCGGAAAAGAAGTGTCCGACTTGAACACAGTAACCCCAGGAGTGTATATGCAGGTATCAGTATAGCGCAGATTCTTTCTCTCACGGTGCATACCATAAAACTTCCCGAAAAGTTCTTTTTTACTGATACAGCTGTAAAGCGTTGAGCATCTGCAAAGGCACTCTTCCTGTGCGCCGCTGCCGCTTTTTACGCCGCCTCCCGGATTGGTGGCAGAGGCAAAATTATGCACAGCTATTCTGCTGTCAGGGTATTCCTTATGCAGTCTTTCAGCACACTCAAATGTGCGCTCCGCTGTTACAGTCACAGAACACCTTTTCGGGTCACCTCCGCTGCGGTTCAGCTTAAAACCGGGCTTATAAAGCTTAGTATCAGCCACAGTGTTCCCGATTGAATCTGCAAGCTTTTTATTCTCACTGCATTGTTTCATTGTGTCTTCAAATATTTCTACACGTCTCTCAACATCATCTGTATATATTGCACTGCTTAACATGATATTTTCTCCTTGTATAATAAATTTAGGTTAATAAAGGAGCCCACCTCCTTTCTGTTACGGCATATTTATAAAATCAAGTATAGTTGTAAGGGATACGGGATAAAAACCGTTTGCGTCAACGCCTACATCATACCTGCGTATGCCGTTTCTCTTGCACTCAAGATTGTATTCCATACCCTTTGAATGGATATGACCGTGTAACTGTATACTTCCGTGATAACTTCTTTTCCATTCCAGCATTGGGTAGTGCATAAGTACGAACTGCCCTCCGTATTCGGCAAGCTCATCGTAAATCAGTATCTTCTCAAACAGACTTTCATCATAGGTCTTGTCGTGGTTGCCTTTTATAAGTATCTTTTTTCCGTTAAGCTTTGAGATAAGACTGTTTGCCTCTTCAAGGTTTACCTTAAAAGTCAGATCACCAAGAATATACACCGTGTCCTCATTCCTTACCAGTGCATTGTAATTGGCTATAAGAGAACGGTTCATCTCTTGCACATTCTGAAACGGTCTTTCCTCAAAACGTATCACGTTTTCATGACCTAAATGCAGGTCGCTTGTAAAGTAAATCATAACTATTCCAAATCCTCAATAAGACTGCTTACATAATCATACTGTGATGAACTGAGCCGTCCTTCTTCATAATACTGATAGGCTCTGTTGCCTATTTCTTCAATGCTTAATCCTTTGTATTCCCTGCCATAGTCGGCATATTCATGTATGAGTGATTTTATTTCTCTGAACTTTGAATTATCAATGTAACTATCATACATCTTTATTCTCACCTCACTCAAAAATTATACGCTTTTCCACATAGTCCCTGTCCTCAGAAAAAACAGGTATCTCCTCATCAATAAACCACTTGTTCCGCAAAACCTCGTCGGGCTGTCCCTCGTTTATCAGCACCGGCTTTTTGATACAGCAGCTGCCCCTTTGCAGGTGAAGAGGAAAGTCCTCCCATATTACCGACTTTTCATCTCTCAACATTTCCAGCGCCTCTGAACAAGGTACACCATTGAGCTGATTATGGCTGAAATACGCCTGTGCAGTCGCCTGAATGGAGTTTCGCACTGCGTCCTTCTGACGCCATATCATGTAGTTGCACACTTCCTCTTTCGGCAGACTGAATACACGGCTGTCAAAATTAGCCATGTCAATACGTTTTTCATACACTCCCGGCATCTCGCTCACAGTACAGCGGAAGTACTTGTTGAATACCGACGTAGCAATACTCGCTGAGATACTGCACATTTTCAGCACACCGTTCCCGAACCATGCCTCCGTATCAAGCTTTTCATAATCGCAGAGTATAAGAGAAATCTCGTCTGACTGGGTATACCCCATAACGCAGCCCTCGGCTTTTTCGCAAAGCTCATACATGGTTTTCTGCATTACTGATACCAGTATATCATCAAACGGTTTCTTAAAGCCTCTGGTAAAGCTGTGAAAGTTCTTGCCGTCAAGGCGGATAATTACCGGCATTCTGCGTGTAAGATAGTGCCTCGTTACGTTTTCATAACCTTTCATGCGGTCTCCAAGACTTGTCTTATTCATTTTTCTTCTCCCTTTCTGAAATAATCTCCTTGACTAATACTGTAGTCAGATTACCGGAATATCTACCGAAATTTTCAATCTGGTTAACTACTGCCGGTTCTTCTTTCAGACAGTCATAGTACACCGCTGACGGCAGATTCCTCAGTATAACCTTCATATCCTTCCTTGAAAAGTCCTCCGGTACTACGCCCTCGTCCACCAGTTTATACAGTGTTTTTTCTACTCTCTGCTTTGTTACAATAGTCTTTGCAAGTTCGGTCAGACGTTCACGCTCACGGATTTTTTCCATTTCCCTTGCCTTTTTCTCAGGGTCAGGCTTATATCTTACTTCAGCAAATTTTTCGTGTACGATTTTGGTATATAATACATTGTAGTCAAGAGTACTCATATCCTTTATTACGATACCCTCGCCAATCTCACCGCCAAGAGCTGTCTTTCCTACAAGCGGCAGATAATCATCCCATCTGGTAAACTTGCCCTCATAGAATACCGGAACATAGTTCAGACCAAGTTTTTCAGTAATTTCCTTTACCTCATTCTGTGGAAGATAACACTGCTTTTCCATATCGAAAACATCAAAGCAATAAAGTGTGTTATAGCGTTCTTCCGGATATGGTACAGTATGCGGTATAAGCCATTCGCCGAACATTCTCAGATTGTCCCCAAGTACTTCACGAACCTTATTTTTATCAAGGTTCTGAACCCACTGATAAAAGCCTCTCAGGTCATTCTTAGGTGAAAGGGGCAGATTTCTGCTGAAACTGTCTAAGCAATCCTCATCGCTGTTGTACTGAAAGCTTGCGTTTGCACCATCTACCTTTTCCTGAATGATAA
>CAMCMW010000065.1 GCA_945876155.1 uncultured Ruminococcus sp.
CTCGTATTCATAGATGTTTTCAAGCTTTACGCCGTATTCCTTCAGCATATCCTGAACTTCGTCCACGATTTCAAGATTGTAGAGGCTTGTCTTGAGTGAACGTCCCATAAGGAATTCCATTGAAAGGTAATAAATCTGCTTTTTACCGTCAGAATGAACCTTGTTGATATACTTCTGGCGCTTGCCCTTTAAAAATTCAACAATGATTGCTGAAAGTACCTGATAAATCTGCTTGTCGGACGCCTCATTAGGTGTAACGTTATACTGAAGCTGAAGCTTTTCGATAAACGACTCTTTGATTTTGGCGATTTCCGGTTTTGCTACCATTATTCTCTCTCCTATCTCCACCTGTGATGGATCAATTTTTAAAATATTTACCTGTTTCTCTCTTTCCAGAGGTTTCTATGCAAATATTATACTATAAAAATGACTGCTTTTCAATAGGGGTTACAGTTTTTTAACAAATTGCCAAAGATTTTCCTGTATTGCACATAAACATTTAATAAACATTCCACATAATATTAATATTTTTACTTATCCCACTACGTTTTTAGCAATGTCACAGGTTTCCTTTGCGTCCTTTGCGTAAAAGTCTGCGCCGATTTTTTCAGCGTATTCCGGAGTGAGTACCGCTCCGCCTACAACCACTTTGCAGTCTGCACCGCTTTCACGCAGAAGTTTTATTGTGTCCTCCATGGATTTGAGGGTGGTGGTCATAAGTGCGGACAGTCCCACAAGCTTAACCTTATGCTCCACAGCCGCTTTTACTACCTCTTCGCACGGCACGTCCTTGCCTAAATCTATGACAGTGTAGCCGTAATTTTCAAGGAGAACTTTGACAATGTTCTTTCCGATATCGTGGATATCACCTTTTACCGTTGCAAGAACTATTTTACCCTTGCTGACAGGAGAGGAGTTTTCCGACATCATTTTCTCTCTTATCACCGCAAATGCCGACTGTGCCGCACCAGCTGTAAGGATAAGCTGAGGGAGGAAAATAGTACCCTTTTCAAACTGCGCCCCAGCCTTGTCCAGTGCCGGAATAAGAATATCGTTTACTATCTCCATCGGCTCGTGGTCTTTGAGAAGTGCCGCTGTTGCGTTTGCACTTTCCTCTTTAAGACCGTTTTCCACTGCATACCCAAGACTCATGCTCTCCTCTTTTTTTGCCGCCGGTTTAACTGGTGCGGCATCATTGTATGCGGCGATAAAATCCACTGAGTTCTTGTCGATATTGGTCAGCAATTTATATGCTCTGACTGCTCCTGTCATAGCGTCCACATTGGGGTTGATGATTGGCAGGTCAAGACCGTAAGTCAGTGCCATTGTAAGGAAATTCTGGTTTATCATTGGACGGTTTGGCAGTCCGAAGGAAATGTTTGAAACACCCAGCACTGTTTTAAGTCCCAGTTCGTTTTTTACACGGTTCAGGGCTTTCAGCGTTTCCATAACCGCTTCCTGTTCGGCTGATGCGGTAAGGGTAAGGCAGTCTATGAAAATATCCTCTTTCGGAATACCGTATTCCAGCGCCCTCTTTAAAATTCTCTCCGCAATGGCAAATCTCTGCTCTGCTTTGGGAGGGATACCGTTCTGGTCAAGGGTAAGTCCAACCACAGCCGCACCGTACTTCTTTACAAGGGGCAAAACCGTTTCAAGGGACTTTTCCTCGCCGTTTACAGAATTGACGATAGGTTTGCCGTTGTAAACCCTAAGTGCCGCCTCCAGTACCTCAGGAATGGTGGAATCTATCTGTAACGGTACATCAGTAACCCCCTGCAGTTCCTTTATTGCACGAATCATCATTTCCTTTTCGTCGATTTCCGGAAGTCCCACGTTGACGTCAAGTATATCTGCTCCGGCGTGAATCTGCTCAATTGCCTGGTTTAAAATATAGCCGATATCGTTGTTTCGCAGTGCCTCTTTGAAAAGCTTTTTGCCTGTCGGATTAATTCTCTCACCGATAATTCTCGGCTGATTAATTACAACAGTTTTTGACGGAGTGCATACAGCCGCCTGTTTTTCAGCCTTTTTCTTTTCGCAGACTGCTCCGTCAACCGCCTTTTTCAGTGCCGCAATATATTCCGGAGTAGTACCGCAGCAGCCGCCGAAAATCTTAACACCGTGTGTCGCCGCAAGTTTCATCTGTTGTGCAAACTCTTCGGGAGTTATGTCGTACTCTCCGGTAACAGGGTCGGGCAGTCCGGCGTTTGGTTTGAGTACCACAGGAATATCAGTCCACTTCAAAAGCTCCTCGCAGACAGGGGCAAGCTGTTTCGGACCCAGCGAACAGTTTATACCCATAGCGTCAACACCCAGACCGTTTAAAAGCAGTGCCATGGAGGAAACGCAACAGCCGGTGAAGGTTCTGTAGTTTTCCTCAAAGGTCATGGTGCAGATTATGGGTTTGTCACTGTTTTCCTTTGCCGCAAGGACTGCCGCTTTCAGTTCGTAAAGGTCGGTCATGGTTTCAAAAACGATAACGTCCGCATCACGTCCGGCAATAATCTGCTCTTTGAAAATGTCGTAAGCCTCCTCAAAAGTCAGCGTACCGCTGGGTTCTAAAAGCTGACCTATTGGTCCTATGTCAAGCGCCGCTAGTGCTTTGCCGTCACAGGCTTTTTTTGCTATTTTAATACCTGCGCCGATTATCTCCTCTACGCTGTGATTTTTCAGCTTATAGCGGTTTGCACCAAACGTGTTGGCATAGACAATCTGCGAACCTGCGTCAATATATTTTCTGTGTATGCTTTCGATAAGCTCTGGTTTTTCAAGGTTTAGCAGTTCCGGCGGTGCGCCTGCCTCAAGACCGGAGTTCTGGAGCATTGTTCCCATAGCACCGTCAAGAAAAACTGCATTCTGATTTAATAATTCCTTAAAATCCACAATGTTCACCTCTTCTTCTGAATGCACAGCTTTCTTTCATATTACAGCCTGCGCACCCTCTTCTTTTTTTCGGTACCGGTTTTTCTGATATTCCGGCAACTGCTGTAACGGATTTCCTCGGTATCAGTATATTGTTATCACCGGTACACAGTCCTATACGCTTTGGAGCGTTAAGGGTTTCAAGAAAGTCCTTTTGTATCTCTATTGGAAAATCACCGTAGCCGGGGGAAAAACGCCATGTAAAAAAGCAGTCCGGCAGCTGATTTTTTATTTCCTCGTCTGCCATACGGCAGATGTCCTCAATTGCCGCACTCGCTAGTGCGTCCATTACAAAGGCGGAGGAAATATCGGTTATCTCAGCGGTTCTTATAAGCCTGTCGGTATCTGCGCCGAGAGTGGCACACATTAAAACCGCACGGTCACACCCTTCAAGGTGATTTCTTATATCGTTTCCTTTCAGCACAAGAGAACTTCCGCAGACCTCAACACCCTTTTCACCGAAAGCAATGTTGAAAACCCTGAAAACAAAGTTTGGACGGATTGCAGACAGCAGTTTTTTCTCGCACTCGTCAACGGTTCTTTCAAGACTGCCGGATATCTCCCCACGCTGTCCCATATACCGCAGAGCCTCTCCTCTGCTGATGCTCTTTAAAGTCAGTATGATAAATCACCTCTTTTAATTCTGGCGGGCAATGCCCTACCTACAATAGCGTAAAATTTTGGTTTGTATGTAGGGGCGACCACTGGTCGCCCGTGAATTTATGTAGTTTTTGAATCTGGCGAGCAATGCTCGCCCCTACAAAAAATGATTACCCCCTTATAATATTGCCGACCGCCTCGGTAATGCGTCTTGCAACGTAGGCGTTGTTCATGGTGTAAAGGTGTATGCCGTCAACACCGTTTGAAACCAGGTCAACTATCTGGTCTATGGCGTAGGCGATTCCGGCGTCCCTCAGAGCCTCGGGGTTGTTTTCGTACTTCTGCATCATCTTTGCAAATTTTGGCGGCAGACTTGCACCGCACATTGAAACCATGCGCTCAATGGACTTCTTATTGGTCACCGGCATGATTCCTGCCTCTATCGGCACATTGATACCGGCAATCTTAGCCTTTTCCACAAAGGAATAAAAATACTGGTTGTCAAAGAAAAGCTGTGAAATAAGGTGGGACGCTCCGGCATCGACCTTCTTCTTTAAGTTCAGCACGTCCTGAACCATATCCGGCGTGTCAACGTGTCCCTCCGGATAGCAAGCGCCGGCAATGTCAAAATCACCCTTTGTTTTTATAAACTCCACAAGTTCACTTGCGTACTTAAACTCCTTTTTCGGCGGTATATCCGGATTTATGTCGCCTCGCAGTGCAAGGATATTTTCAATGCCGTGTTCCTCAAAATCCTTTAAAATAGCCGTTATCTCGTCTTTGGTGTAGTTGATACAGGGCAGATGCGCCGCTGGTTCAATGCCGTACCTTTCCTTGATAGTATGGGCAATCTCACAGGTCGGAACACTGTTTCCGCTGCCCCCTGCACCGTATGTAACGCTTATGAAATCGGGTTTCAGGTCCTTTAACTCTTCAAGTGTGTTGTAGATTATTTCAACAGGAGCAGTCTTTTTCGGTGGAAAAATCTCAAAGGAAAAAACCGTCCCTTTTTCAAACATATCTCTTATTCTCATTTAATCAATACTCCAGTCTATCTCTTCAATTCCGTTTTTCTTCAGAAATTCATTTGCCTTTGAAAAATGTCTGCACCCGAAAAATCCGTTATACGCCGAAAGGGGACTCGGGTGTGCGCACTCTAAAACAAGGTGCGCCGGATTGGTAACAAGCTTTTTCTTCGCCCTTGCATTTGCACCCCACAGCAGAAATACCATAGGTTTCTGGCGTGTGTTGAGCAGTTTTATAACATCGTCGGTAAACTCCTCCCAGCCCATGCCCTTATGACTGTTTGCACAGCCCTCACGGACTGTCAGCACGTTATTCAGAAGCAGTACGCCGTTTTTCGCCCACTTTGTAAGTTCACCGTGCTTTCCGGTATTGTCAACACCCACATCGCTTTTTATTTCCTTGAAAATATTCACCAGTGACGGCGGCGGTGCAACGCCCTTTTTCACGGAAAAGCAAAGACCGTGCGCCTGACCCACTCCGTGGTAAGGGTCCTGACCGATTATGACCGCCTTGACGTTTTCAAAAGACGTGTATTTGAACGCATTGAAAATGTCGTACATACCCGGGAAAATCCGCTGTGTGTGATATTCCTTTATAAGAAACTGTCTGAGCTTTAAGTAGTAATCCTTCTTGAATTCGTCCTTCAAAAGCTCGTCCCAGTCATTTCCAAACTCAACCATTTACTTTTCCTCCCTGTTTATTTTATCATGTTTAACATACAAGGTCAATAGGTATTGCTGTCAAAAATCCCTCTTTACAATTTTTCCGTCCACAGCCACAAGCACCGGTTCTGACATAACGTCAAGAGGGTTTACACCGTTTGGATAAAGCTGAAAGTCGGCGTCCTTGCCGGGTTCGATACTTCCTGTGCGGTCGAAGATTCCTGCCGCCTGTGCCGCATTGCAGGTTATGGCTTTAAGAGCGTCCTCGTATTCCATTCCGCCCTTGACTGCTATTGCCGCTGACAGTGGAAGATACTGTATGGGAATAACGGTGTGGTCGGTGCAGATAGCGGTCTTTACGCCGTTTTTTGCAAGCACTGCCGCATTTTCTATTTCAAGTGACTTCATTTCCGGCTTACAGCGGTCGCAGAGAATTGGTCCAGCAACGGCAGTAACGCCCTCTTTTCCTAAGATATCCGCAATAAGGTGACCCTCCGTTGCATGAATGATAACCGGCTTTATGTCAAACTCCTTTGAGATTCGCAGTGCCGTAAAAATATCGTCGGCACGGTGACAGTGAAAATGAGCGCAGATTTCCTTTTTCAACAGCGGAACAAGTGCCTCGCATTTTATGTCATACTCTGGCATATCAGCGTTTTCGCTGTCGTTTTCATACTCGTTTAAATCGTCAAAATAGCGTTTCGCCTTTGCAAGTCCCTCTCTTATCACCGCCGCTGTTGCCATTCTTGTGACGGGAGTTTCGTCCCTGTCGTTGTAGACACGCTTCGGGTTTTCGCCCAGTGCAAACTTTATCCCCACAGTTTTCACCAGCATATCGTCAATTCGTCTGCCGGAAGTCTTAGCCGCAATAATCTCTCCTCCGCATGGGTTTGCACTGCCCGGTGCAATAACGGCACAGGTTATCCCCCTTGAAACTGCCTCGGAAAAACAGCGGTCAAGGGGATTTACACCGTCTATGACACGCAGCTGGGGAGTGAAAGGGTCGGTAGCCTCGTTGCAGTCGTCACCCTCGAAATCAATGCCGTTTTCGATTATGCCAAGGTGAGTGTGAGCGTCTATGAAACCGGGCAGGAGCAGTCCGCCTTTGCCGTCAATATCGCTTTCAGAAACGCTTTCAGGAGTACCCTCGCAAACTGCTGTAATTTTTCCGTCCTCATATTCAATATAGCCGTTTTCAATATCTTTTCCGGTCATTGTTTTGATTTTAACATTATATATCTTCATTTTGCGCACCCTTTCTTCTTCTCTCTCAGCTGTCTGAAAAAATCCGAGAGCATCTGAGAACATTCCTTTTCCAGTACCCCCGAAACCACCTCCGGCTTGTGATTATAAGGCAGTTCAAACATCTTCTGAACCGATTCCACAGACCCCGACTTATAGTCCGACGCCCCGTAGACCACTCTTTCAATACGTGAATTGATTATCGCACCGCAGCACATAGGACAGGGTTCAAGGGTGACGTACATCTCACAGCCGATAAGCCGCCAGCCCCCCAGTCTTTCCGACGCCTCACGGATAGCCGCAATTTCAGCGTGTGCCAGGGGATTTTTGTCAGTCTCACGCCTGTTGTATCCTCTGCCGACGATTTCGCCGTCCTTTTTCCTGACGATTACCGCCCCTACTGGTACTTCGCCGATTTGTGCGGCTTTTTCCGCCTCCTCAAGGGCGGTTTTCATGTATGTTTCGTCCATATCCTTCTTATATGCTCCTTTAATGCACATCTATTGTAGGGGACGGCGCCCTCGACGTCCCTTTGATTTTCTGTATGGCTGCCGGTCGTGCTTCAAAGAAACATATACCATAAAATAAACAACGAATTGTCCAGTCGGGTCACCGACCGGGACGTCGAGGGCGCCGTCCCCTACAGATACGATATTTCATGTATGGATACGCCATAACGCCGTCCCAAACAATATTTACAGTATAACAAAAAAATCCTAAGACTGTTGTCTTAGGATTGATTGAACGCCAAGAATATTTCCCCAGCGAAATGGAGCGGATTACGAGGCTCGAACTCGCTACCTCCACCTTGGCAAGGTGGCGCTCTACCAGATGAGCTAAATCCGCATATGGTGCCTCCGGACGGAATCGAACCATCGACACGGGGATTTTCAGTCCCCTG
>CAMCMW010000066.1 GCA_945876155.1 uncultured Ruminococcus sp.
AGAATCGTTTATCAGTATTTTGACGAGGCGGACGAAGACGAGATAAAAGAGGCGGCAAAGACTATAATCCAGGAAGACAGCGACAGAGGAAAACTTACAATCGGTGATTACAAGCTGAGATACATGAAAAAGGACAATCCGAGAATGATAAACGGCGGCTGCCGGCTGCTGTTCCTTGACAGGACTCTTGAAATCTCAACTATCAACAGAATGCTGTTTATATTCATTATTATAGGCAGCGTCGGCGTTGTGATAATATTCTGTATCAGTGTTGTACTTGCTAACTGGACTGTAAAGCCTGTTGACAAGGCGTGGCAGCAGCAAAAGCAGTTTGTGGCAGATGCGTCCCACGAACTGAAAACCCCTCTGACTGTCATTTCTGCAAATACCGACGTTATTCTCTCAAATGCTGACGATACGGTGGAGAGCCAGTCCAAGTGGCTCAACTACATCAAGGAAGAAACCAAGAGAATGACTAAGCTTGTAAACAGTATGCTTTATATCGCAAAGTATGATTCCAATGAACTGAAATTTGCGGCGACACAGTTTGATTTAAGTGATACGCTTTCGAGTATATGTCTGCAGTATGAGGCACTTGTCTTTGAAAAGGGCAAACAGCTTGAAACTGAAATTGAGGATAAAGTCTTTATCAAGGGCGACGAGGACAAAATCAAGCAGCTGATAAACATACTTCTTGACAATGCCCAGAAATATTCCACCGACAACGGCAAGATTAAGGCTATGCTTTCAAAAGACCAGAAAACCGGTAAGATAAGGCTTGCAGTTGCCAACACAAGCGACTATATAGCACCTGATAAGCTGGAAAAGATTTTTGACAGGTTCTACAGGCTTGACGATTCACGAAACAGAAAGACCGGCGGCAGCGGACTGGGACTGAATATCGCAAAGTCCATAGTCGAGGCTCACGGCGGAGAGATTAAGGCAACACATGAAAATGGTGTTACCTGCTTTACGGTGATACTGTAATATAAAAAAACAGCTCCTGCGGATTTGGCAGGGGCTGTTTTTGTGTATATTGAATAATGGGATAAGGAAACCGCCTTTTTAGGGGCGGTCAGATGTTATGAAACTTTTCCAATATATTTTTTTGTGTTCTCGGTTTGTTCAAAAGTTACTTTTCCGTTATTAATCGCTATTTTAAGAACTATTGGGGCAGGAGTTTCATCTTTCAAGCCATTTTTTCCTTTTTCCGGGTCATAATACTGAAGCCAGATGTCATTTTTTCCCCAACACTGAGGAAGTTTTTTTGCTTTTTCAAAGTCAAGAGAATTTTCAGTACAGTATTTTCTGATTTCATTCTCATATTGTGAAAACAATTTACACATATTATCCACTCCTTTTTTCAAATGTTCTGAAATCACCTTTAGAATTGAAAATTACCGAATTGTTTTGGGAAAAACAGTTTAAAACAGCATAATCACCATCAGAAGGCTGCATACACAGAAAATCAGTTCCAGGGTGAGTATGACCACTCCAACGATAGCCGTTTTCAGCTAACAGCATAGCTTCATCAATATCAATTTGAACCATATGTTCATTTCCACGAATAACAAGACGTTCTGTACCTTTAGTAAACATTGCAAATTCGTGTCCTGTCTGAGCTGTCATAGCTGAAAGGTCAGTCATACTTACTTTGTCTTTATTAACAGTAAGTCGGCTGTTAAAATGCGGGAGGCGTTCAAGCAATTGTTTCTGACGGTTATTCAGTTCAATTCCAAAAGTCAGAACTGCATTTGGATTTCCTTTTCCTGTGTGCTTTTGCTCAATTGGATTTTCAATAGGTTTTTCTATTGAATTAATCGTCATTACATTCACTCCCCTTATATTTATTATACCACTTCCCCTCAATTTGTCAACAGTCCCCCAAAACAAAAAGCCCACACCTCCGCCGCCATAGATAGCAGGGGAGATGTGGACAGTATAATCAACGCAAAATTATCAGTTGTTAGTATAAAGCCTCTTGTACGGATTCTGGCTGTTCGGAGTCAGAACGTAAAAACTCTTGTTTATGATTTTTGAGATATCATAATCAAAGTTGTCGCAGTATTCCTTTAAGAGGTCAGTAATCTCGTAAAGGTCGTCGGCTGTGGCTTTCTTTGCGGAAACCTGTGCAGGGAGATTCTGGGGGAGCTTTTCTGTACAGATGTAGATTTTGCCGCCGTGCATACCAGTACCGCAGAAGTGACCCACAGGAGGAGTATTCTTGTCGCAGTTGATACCCAGTACTATAATAATACCGCCTGCCTGATACTCTCCGAGAAAACTTCCGGCTGTTCCGCCGATAACCAGTACCGGAACTTTTTCTTCAAAAGCCTTCATGTGGATACCGGCTCTGTATCCGGCGTTGTCACGGACGAAAATCTTTCCGCCTCTCATAGCGTAGCCAGTTGCGTCGCCTGAAGAGCCGTGAATGATGATTGAGCCTTCGTTCATTGTGTCGCCTGTTGCGTCCTGTGCATTGCCGTTTACAATGATGTCTGCACCGTTTAAATATGCGCCCAGGGCGTTTCCGGGAGTACCGTTTATAGTAACTTCCTTGTTTGAAAGACCGCTTGCAATGTATCTCTGACCGATACAGTTGTCTATCTGCACACGCTTTTCAGGTGTGTTTCTTACCTGGTCGTTGAGTTCCTTAAAATGCATAAGTCCGGCTGTAATATTCATTATCTGACACCTCCAAGCTGTTCTTTTCTGTCAGCGAGTGAAAAAGCCATAAGCTGAGGCTTTTCCTTTACAAGCTCAAAATCAATCGAATCAAGGGGTACCTGTTCACGGATAAGCTTTGTGTAAATACCTGCTCTTGAAATATCGCCAATCATGATGTAACCCTTTAAAAGGTTATCCTTTGTTACCAGCATTTTGTAGTTTTCGCCGTCTGCGTAAACTGTCTTTTCGCCGTCATAACTTCCGGCAGTTATCATGTGATAGCCGAAGAATCCGATAGCGTTCATAGGAATAGCTTTGTCGTACGGCTTGTCTGTACCGGTCATGTGAAGTCCGGCAGTTTCGCCCTGCATATATGCGTTAGGGAGGAGGGCGAGAATTCTGTCTGTGTCAGTTGTGATGTCGTGACTTTCAGTGCAGTCACCTGCGGAATAGATGCCCGGAAGTGAAGTGCGGCAGAAATGGTCTGTAATAATTCCCTTGTTTACATTGCCGCCTGCTTCCTTGACAAGCTCAGTGTTCGGTCTTACGCCGACTGCGATAACCAGTACATCAAACTCAACAGTTTCACCGTTTGTGAGTATAGCCTTGTTTCCGTCAAACTCAGCGGCGGAAGTACCCAGCATAAACTTAACGCCCTTTTCCTCGATTGACTTCTGAACAAGCTCAGAACCGGTTTCATCAAGGATTGAGGGAAGTATTCTGTCCGCAAGGTCGATAACAGTAAGACTGCCTATCTTGTCAAGAATACCCTCAGCGCATTTAAGACCGATAAGACCAGCGCCCACGATAAGTACTCTTGAATCCTTAGTGAGAACGCTGTCCAGCGCCTTTGCATTGTCAAGAGTCATGAAAGTGAACTTGTTTTCAACTGTGTCCAGTCCCTTCATCGGAGGGATAAACGGTCTTGAACCTGTGGCAACAAGCAGCTTGTCGTAAGGTACTGCCTTGCCGTCGTCAAGCATGACTTTTCTGTTTTTGGTATCTATCTTAACCGCTTTTTTACCAAGAATCGGAGTAACGTCATTGTCCTTGTAAAAGCTGTCCGGACGGTATTTCATTCTCTCCTCGTCAGTTTTTCCCCAGAGAAGATATGAGATAAGGGGACGGGAATAAGTGTGGTGCTTTTCGTCGGAAATAACGGTGATTGTGCTTTCCTTGTCATTTTTGCGGATTCCCTCGATACAGCCGACAGCCGCAGCGGAATTGCCGATAATTACATAATTCATCTTAAAAAACACCTCTCTTACTATCTTTCTTCAAATACTATTGCATTGTTCGGGCAGCCTGCAACACAAGCCGGAGAACCGCATGAATTTTTGGTGCAAAGCTCGCATTTCTGAGCAACATGACCGTCCTCTGCCGGCATGATTGCACCGTATGGACATGACAGAACGCAGGTGTAACAGCCGACGCACTTGTCCTGGTCGATTTCGATAACGCCGTCCTTTACGCTCAAAGCTCCGGCAATACAGCCCTTTACGCAGAGAGGGTCTGTACAGTGGCGGCAGGAAACGGCGAAGTAAATACCGTCATTTTCCTCAACCTGAATTTTCGGGAAAATCTTCTTGCCCTTTAATGCCTTTGCCATTTCGTTTGCCTTTGATTTGCCGGCTGAAACTGTGTTTGCAAAAGCGCAGTTGTATTCGCAGAGGTGACAACCGAGACACCATTCTTCATTAACAAATATTCTTTTCATGAGTCCAGTCCTCCTTATTCGCCGGCGTGCTTGATACCGAGTATTTCAAGCTCTTTTTCGTTCAAGCCAACTCCTCTGAGCATAAGCCTGTTGCCCTTTAAGCTTTCGATGGAGTTGATACCCATACCGCCCATCATTTCCTTGATTTCGTGATTCCATGCCTGAACAAGATTAACAAGTCTCTTGTAGCCAACGTCAGGATTAAGACGCTTAACAAGGTCCGGACGCTGTGTTGCGATACCCCAGTTGCACTTTGCCGCATGACAGGCTCTGCACTGGTGACAGCCCATAGCTATACAAGCCGCAGAACCGATGTAAACAGCGTCTGCACCAAGAGCGATAGCCTTAACAACGTCAGCGGAGTTTCTGATACTACCGCCTACAACGATTGAAACGTTTCCTCTGATGCCTTCCTGTCTTAAACGCTCGTCAACGCTTGCAAGGGCAAGTTCAATAGGGATACCAACGTTATCTCTGATTCGTGTAGGAGCAGCACCTGTACCGCCTCTGAAACCGTCGATTGCGATAATGTCAGCACCGCTTCTTGCAATACCGGAGGCAATTGCAGCAACGTTGTGAACAGCGGCAATTTTAACGATTACCGGTTTCTTGTATTCTGTAGCCTCTTTAAGGGAGAATACCAGCTGACGGAGGTCTTCGATAGAGTAGATGTCGTGGTGAGGCGCAGGAGAGATTGCGTCTGAACCCTCAGGAATCATTCTTGTTCTTGAAACCTCGCCGACTGTCTTGGTTCCCGGCAGATGTCCGCCGATACCAGGCTTAGCACCCTGTCCCATTTTGATTTCGATAGCAGCGCCGGCTTCAAGGTATTCCTTGTGAACGCCGAAACGTCCGGACGCTACCTGAACGATTGTGTTAGGACCGTACTGATAGAAGTCCTTGTGAAGACCGCCCTCACCGGTGTTGTAGTATGTACCCAGCTCTGTTGCAGCTCTTGCAAGGCTTTCGTGAGCGTTTTTGCTGATTGAACCGAATGACATAGCGGAGAACATGATAGGCACTTCAAGCTTTAACTGGCTTGAAAGATTGTTTATGATTTTGCCGTTTTCATCTCTCTTGACTTCAGTAGGCTTCTGACCCAGAAAAGTTCTTGTTTCCATTGGTTCACGCAGAGGGTCGATAGGAGGGTTTGTAACCTGGGACGCATTGATGAGGATTTTGTCCCAGTAAACCGGCAGCGGCTTTGGATTGCCCATTGAGGAGAGCAGTACACCGCCTGTTTCAGCCTGCTTGTATATTTCTCTGATGTTTTCCATTGTCCAGTTGGCGTTTTCTCTGAAAGTGTTGTCTGACTTTACGATTTTCAGCGCTCTTGTAGGACAGAGTGTAACGCATCTCTGGCAGTTTACGCACTTTGATTCGTCGCACATCATTTTGCCTAAATCGGCGTCATAATAATGAACTTCGTTTGCACATTGTCTTTCACACGCACGGCAGCCGATACATCTGTCTGCATTGCGCACAACTTCAAATTCCGGATACTGATAATCCATTATTCAAGTCCCTCCTCTAAAGTAACGATAACAGGCTCTCCGCCCTTTGGAGACCAGAGCTTGTCAAGATTCGGTTCGATAACTCTTATTGCACATTCTTCACTGGCGATATAAACCATATCGTCCTTTTCGCCTACGACCATTGAACGCAGTTTAAGTCTGTCGTTTAACGCCATAAGACCGCCGTCAAATCCAACCATAATGGAGAACGGACCAGTAATAAGCATATTTGAAAAAGCGTTTCTGAAGTATGTGAGTCTTTCCCTGTCCTCAGGTTTCATGGTTTCAATTGTGTCCCAGAAAGGAGCGGCGATGATTTCTGAAACCTCTGTGAATGAGAATCCCAGACGTCTGTGGAGATAGTCGATTATGTATGTGATAACCTCTGTGTCTGTAAGAAGAGTACATTTGTAGCCGAACATTTCAATGAATCTTCTGTTTGCGTCGTAGGAAGAAATCTCACCGTTGTGGACGATTGAGAGGTCGAGCATTGCAAAGGGGTGAGCGCCGCCCCACCAGCCAGGAGTGTTTGTAGGGTATCTTCCGTGAGCAGTCCAGCAGTAGCCCTCGTATTCGTCAAGTCTGTAGAACTCGCCTACGTCCTCAGGATAGCCGACAGCCTTGAATACACCCATGTTCTTGCCGCTTGAAAATACGTATGCGCCGTTTATCGTAGTGTTGATTTTTACAACGCACTGAACAGTGAACTCGTTTTCTTCAAGCTGTGATTCTTTAAGCTTGTTAGGGAGCGGCTTTACGAAGTATCTCATAATAATTGGTTCGTTTGTAATTGCCGCAACTTTTTTTGTCGGGATTTTTGAAAGGTTTATTACGTCGAAATGCTTGTCAATGAATTTTTCACAGGCAAGCTTGGCACTTGTGTTGTCGTAGAAAATGTGGAAAGCGTAAGCGTCCTTGTACTGCGGATAGATACCGTAGCCTGCAAAACCGCCGCCGAGACCGTTTGATCTGTCGTGCATAGTAGCGATTGAGTCGATTATGGAGCGTCCGTTAAGCATCTTGCCTTTTTTTGAAAAGATACCGGAAATCGCACATCCGGAAGGGATTCTGACTTCTCCTTCTCTTAACATAATTTGTTCCTCCTTGAATGAAAATTGAATTTTCAACAGAACTGTCTGCAAAATAAAAAAGGTGCTCATTAGCACCGCAGACAAAATCTGCAATACTGATGAACACCTTTGTTCTCTGTGCTTTATATAATACACCGTTTTTTTCTGATTGTCAAGTACTTTTCTTAAAAAAACAAAGATTTTTTTCAAAAAAACTTTTTATTCTTATTTTTTAAGGCGCAAAGCTAATGATTAAAGCGTAAAAAGTATTGTATAGTGAAAAAAATAAAGTCAGATTAACCCGGAAAATGGGGATTCTGTAGGGGACGGCGCCCACGACGTCCCGGTCGGTGACCCGACAGGACAATT
>CAMCMW010000067.1 GCA_945876155.1 uncultured Ruminococcus sp.
TTGCTTTTCTGCGCCCTTTTTCCTGAATTCATGTGGATTATCTTTTTCAAACTTTATCCCTCCTGAAATAAGAATCAATATCTGATTTTGTCCTGAGTATTTTTTCTTCAGGTACTTTTCGCTGCTCCGCCAATTTTGCAGATTTCTCAAATGCCTGAATATATATATCACTATGTTTCAGATCATTGACAAAATCAACAAGATGACTATCGTCATATATCTTTGACAACTCGGAAAGACCATCAAGATAATTGTTTACAATGGTCATTTCTCTTCGGGCAAACTGAGCATTTGATTCTGCGGTTCTTATATTCACAGCACGTTTAGCTTCTCCGTAGAGAGATATGGTGAAACGTCCAATACCAGCGATATTCAACCGAAGTAAGAACTCAGACACATTAAAAGTTCCGCCTCCGGTCATAAATCCACGTATTGCGGCGTCTCCCAGGTCGATTAAACAGAATGTTCCGTGTGCTACAGTCAGCATTCTCTTAATGGTGGGATTAGAAAACGGTTCACACGCATTCCACATAGCAGATGCTGAACGAGATACTTCTTTTGTGGTAACAAGATACTTAATCATCCGTCTTATTGCATATATCAATCTCACTATTATCTCGTTTATAAAAACAGGTATAGCCTGAGCGGTTTGAAACCGAAAATCAAATCCTTTCTTATATACGTTCAATGCCAGTTCATTTAAGTCTTTTTCAAACTTGAATACAGGTAAATTCAACTGACGCTTTATAGCAATAATATCGTTAGTCCATGTCCATAATGGAGAAGGTATCCCCGTTCCACGCCCCTTACTGCCCGATGAACCTGATATATCAGAAATCAAGTGTCCAAACCAGTTTACAAAGCCACAGAACAGCTTTGCCGGAACACTGTTCCCCTGGAGTTCAAATCCATCATCGGCATTTTGTAAAGAAATCAGTTCACCGCCAGACACAAAATGAGATTGATTGGTAAACTGATCCAATATCGAAAAGAACAGCCCCAACAGTGTCGGATTATGTCCAAGAGACTTAAAATGATGGTTAGACGGGTTTAAGTCAAATATCTCACTTGCCGCATCTCCTGCACCACGTTGATCATATGGTATTTTAAACTTTTTTTCAAGGAAACCAATGGCTGATGACAACGAATCCTTACCTTTTCCATCCCAGCCACAAAGCCTTGCAAAATCCATAATCCGATTTGAAAACCATTTATCAGTAACATTCCCAATTGGTGATTCTCCGGGTTTTCCTACCAGAAATACATCTATTAAACCGCATAATGCACCTGAACTGGCTGCTAAAGCATAATCCAACTTATCGCATTGCGGCTTAAGCAATGCTGCCGATTGAACCGTTTCTTCGAGATTACATAGCTCGTTTTCAGCTGCTTTCCGAGCTGTTTCAATAGAAGAAGAAAAATCAAATTCATCGTCTGAAATACCCAGTTCCAGGATTCTTGTATCGGTCATCCCCTTATCCTCCTTCTTCATATGCTTTGATTAAGGTCAAATCAGTTCAAAAACCCTATTACATTATAAACGATTTACCCATTGATTACAACACTTTTTTACAAATTCGTACTTCTTTCTCATTTGTAACATTCCTCTTTTCTTTCCTTTTATTATATCATTTCAGAGAGGAACGTTACAACTTTATTATAGCACAGCAATTGCAATTTGCCAAAAACATCTGCAAACTACACCCTCCGTTTCTGCGTACTGGACACGCAAAAATAATCCCGATATACCGCCGTATCACGATATATCGGGATTTTCATACTATTTACGGGTACGCATATTCAAATGACCGAGGCAATGCACGACTGATTATTTGAAAAAAGTCTGTGTTTCGCTGTATGCGCCAAAAACCTTAAACTGAAAAAGCATAACAAATATTGCAATGCCAATCAATAATACAGCAGATATTTTTCACTTATACTCATCTTATTGCTCCATTCATCAATAAAGGATATAATAGACCTTATCGACATAATTTAAATGCTGCTGCAAATTAGTCCGACTATATGCAGGATCATTTATGCTGAAGTTTGATGCTGAAAAGCTGTTTGTATTTCCATTGTATCCTGTAACACAAACTGCATGAGCATTTCCTTTAGAATTCTGACACCATATAACTACAGGTCTTCCAGCCTTGAGTTTGTTATATATGTCTCTCATAATGTCCTGATTTATACTCTTTCCGCCATACGATTTATAGCTGAGACCGCAGTTGCTCACACTGCTCCAGTATATGGAGTTATTTGAAAATCTCAGTTTATTTTTTACCGCATCAGGATATACAGTGGAATTTGTGTTATAGCTGTATGCCATGGCTATTGAAGTAATTATACAGCCTACTGCACCTATAGTTTTTGTACCAATCTTAACATTTTTCCACCTTGCGTCCCCCTGTTTATATGAAGGAACGGAAAGCTGTATGTTACTGCTGGAAGAGTTTGAATTTGAAACAGCAGTAAACTTAATTTTCTGAGCATTAGTAGCGTTGCCCTGATAAAGCTGAATATTTGCACCATTGGCTGACGATGCTCCGCATACATCCAGATAGTAGGAGCTGTTCAGTTTTGACTGCATATAATAGTAACCATTTCCGGCACTAATCAATCTCCATTGCTGAGCTGCGGTTCCATTATACTCATATATCTGAATATTAGTTCCGTTTGCTGCAATTCCACCGCTGACATCAATCACTTTATTGCTGTTGACATTGTAAAACGCATAATATCCATTCGATAAATATACTGCCCTGAACTGCTGATTTGCTCCGCCATGATTGGAGTAACTTATAATATTTGCTCCATTATGCGTTCCACCTTTAGTTACATCAAGCACATTTCCTGTTGCACACGCAGGAGTTAACAGATATGCTGTACCATTATTTAATGGGGTTGAATAATTTGACGATGAATTGCCTCCGGAATTATCAGAGGTCAGATTGGAGTATGATACAAATGTTGTATACTTCATACTTACATATCCGCCATAATTTGACGCATATCCCCAATCACCTGATTTTGATGTGATATATACATATGTACCATTCTTTAATGACGTCTTAACGGAATAATTTGTTCCCGGACCTGTTCTTACTTTCAGCGAACTGTTTACCTGCACTTTATAAGTCGCAGCCTGAAATGATCCCGAACTTCCTCCGGAGGATATCTGTGCGCAGTAATCCAGACATACCCAGCCGCTTTTCAATCCGCCTGTACACTTTATGCTGTTGGTGTGTCCCCAGCTGCCGCTGATCTGGTCTACTGTAAATGTCGTTCCGTTTGTTGCTGCTCCAACCTTTGAATATCCTGTTCCTGCTCCTGAACGCACATTTATACCCGACGATGCGTTTACCTTGTAATTTCCGGTCGAATACGCCTCAGCAACAATCCCATAATCGGAATTATTGAAAACCGGGTAATAGTTAACGAATACAACTGAAAGAATTGCCGCTAACATTGCTGCTGCAATGCGTCTGAGTTTGTTTGAAACATATTTGTCCTTTTTGTTTGCTTTCATGATATACCTTCCTTTCCCATTGCTTTATCGGTCGTTTTGAATAAGCATATTTACCCGTCGGATGATATCCCTCATATTTTTTTCATTCACTACTTCATAAACATTACCCACCTTTCTGAAAACTGCATTGACCACAGGTTAACATACCTTATTGAAATTTTGTAAACCTGAAATAAAACGGCTGCGCTCCGGGGAGTCCGATAATAGCTTCGCCCCTGTGAAGATTAGTTATATCCCAGTCCTCAACAACATTGCCTTCCCGTATTTCCTCCACTACACCCCTGTTTTGCAAAGCACCCATATAGGTTTCTTTTTTGCGGTTTACACCATAGAGATTTTTTATATACTGTCGTGAGGCATAATCGTTTACATTAAACGAAATATTGGTCAGAAAGCCCGATAACATACTCTGTGTACGATTTTCACCGTAATTATTGTAAATCTGTGATATATTCTGAATGCCAACCATAAACTTAACACCCAGACTTCTTCCGAAATTCACTGCGTCTTCCACATGACGCAAATGCGGAAGCAGACTGAATTCGTCGACAATAAAGTATACATTTCCCTCGCTCTTTTTTCTGCACAGCGCCTCCTTTATTGCCATATCAAACATAAGGCTGTAAACAGGGGCAAGCATACTGCCTATACCCATATCATATTCAATAAAGACGCATCTTCCCGCCTTTTGACGTACGGTGTTTCTTAAAGAAATACTTCCGGTTTTATTAAAGTTTCCAACAAAAAATTCATTGATAACCTGATAAAGCTCCGAGAGAACGCCCTGAGTCTGAGCCGATTTTTCGTTTGAAATATAATTATTCATATAACGAAATCTGTCATACCCCTGAAGTATCTGCTTTAACTCCTCTACGGTTTTGCCGGCAAAAAACGTTTTAAGGTTCTGGTTACTGCATACAATCGTTTTTCTGTTCAGACAAAAATGTGTTAATACAGCACTGAAAATATCCTTTGCGGCATTCGGGAAAAATGGCTGATTACTGCTTTCTATTGCTTTTTGAAAAAGAGTATTTGATATTTCAATTATGTCATCCTCCATATGCTCACCTAACGTGATTTCATGAAAGATATTCCAGTAATCCTTTCCCCTTGCACCGCATGACAAATTATCATTACTGATAACCACATCACCGCTACGGTAAAACTGCTGATAAAAATCACCTTTTGTATCAAAAATAATCATTACGTCCTGCTCAGTTAAATTCTGCCGCAGCTGTTTTAGCATCTGCATAAAGGTATTGGTTTTTCCTGTGCCAATTCCACCAAGCAAAAGTATATGACGACTAAGTACATCTTCATCAATCGGAACATAAACCGGGGAATTCTGTTCATTGATACCGCACAGACTTAACCGATAGCTTTCCTGTCTGACAGGATATTTAACAGGTTCACGATGCAGCTGACTGCCGTCAAATATTTCTGTTTTTCGCATCTGACCACTCCTATGTTATATGTCCATTCCAAAGTCTTCGTCAATTTCATTCTCCTGCTCTTGCTCTGTTGTTTCTGTTTTCTGTATAAACAATTCATACGTTTCAAAATTATTTTCAACGCTCCACTGTTCTTGCTGTATTGTTTCTGCTTCCTTTGAGACTTCAATATTTTCATTCTCCGTTTCCGGCTCCATTATTATTTCTATTTTCTGTGATGCCTCGATATTATTTTCTTCCTCTGTTTCACGTTTAGCCTCTTCTTTATCTGGATCTACCATATCGCCTACCAGGTTATTAGTTGCATCAAGCGTTTCCATTGCTTTCTCATGAGTGGATAATTCTTCATGTATTATTGTGATACCGCTCCCTTTTGCATTATCAACAATGTTTTCTGCACCGTTAGCATTTATAGCCTCACGTATACTGGATACACCTGCAAACGTATAAGACGAACCGATTGCCAGAAGACCAAATATCGAAAAACCATATTTTACACCAGTAATTAAATTTTCAAGAATCATAATATCTGTGTATGATACAGTAAGATTATTTTCAGCAATAACCCCTGCAATCACACTCTCCTTTCCTGAAATATAATACAGCAAAACAACTGCTGTTTATCTTCTGAGATAAACGGCACCGATGTTTATCAATTGACGAACAGACGTATACAATAATTTATCATCAATGCTGATACCGTTGGCTCTTATTATCTCAATTATTTCAGATATTTTTTTATTGCCATCTGACCAGCGCCAGAATAATCTTTGGATTTTATTAACTGAATATTTGCTTTCTCCCAATGAAATACAAAAGACTTTTTTATCATTTCTGTCCTTTCCCATAATACCAACACCATGACGTATCGGACGCATTTGTGAAAGCTGATACATTAATGCAGAGGGTGTGTCAGCAATAATCAGAAGTCCCATTTCATACAATTGCTTTAACTCTGTCTGCTGATTTTCATTTGTTCCGCATATCAATAAGCTTGTCCATAATTCAGCCTGTGCCTGTGAAAGAAAAAACTGTTCTCCGCAGCATTTTTCAACTATCAATCCGCTTCTTCCATTAATATCTGTTACTCCTGCTTCTATCGGACAACCAATAGACATATAATGATTCATAATCAGTCTTCCTTCCACTTTGCAACAGCCAGGTCACCCATTGTCTGTAAATCCGATATAATAGCATTAAGTTCACGCACAGCTCTTTCAGTATCAACATCAGGCATAACCTCACGATAACCTGTTCCCTGCTGACTGCTGTGTCCGAATGCTCCGAACAAGCCTGCAAGTCCTCGTCTTCTTTCCCTGTCAATAACTATTGAAGGAGTTCCTGATGCTGTATCAACAAGAAATTTCATATCCTTCTGACAGCAATGCAGTGCCATTGAAATCAGCAGCAATATAATATGTATTGCGGCAGGTATCATTAAAAATACTGTTGCGCCGGAAGCCGATATCACAGCATAAAGTGCTGCCGCAGTTCCGTTTAATATCCACTTTAAAGGAAACAGTTTAGGCAAAGTGAAAAATGTTCCAAGACCCAGCAGTGAAAATAATATTACCCCAATTATCTTTGAAACTGAAGACAGCATAAACAGTCCTGCAAGCAGAACAAATACTGCATTAAAAAGACAGCCATGCACTATAAAATTCCACCAGCTGAAACGATAACCTCTTTGCAGACGCAGACCATGTATCTGATTTATATCAAATTCATTCTGAAACAACGTTCTTCCTGCGAGTGAACGTCCCGGAGCTCTGAAAATAATTCTTTTGTTAGTTATCTGGAGTCTGCCCTTTGCTTTCATGAACATGAGCCTTGTACGCAAAACGGCAAATTTATACTGTCTTATCGGGATTTCACCATCATTCGCCCTTAAATTATCGGGCACTATCTTATCGTTTTCTTCAAAGCATCTGCCTTTATTTGATTCAGGATCTCCAATACCCATATTATTGAGCATTGATGCCCAGAAATTACGGGGAGATGAAGTATCAAAGCTTGGTATACGAATCGGGGGCAGCTTTATTTTAATCTCTTTTTTTAATGTTTTCTCTTCAACATTATTTTTTGTTTCCATACGATGATAAGGCTGTACATCATTAAAGCCTGTAAAGTATGGCTGTTTTTCTCCTCTGCAATCACAAATCTGATTATCATCAAGGGGTTTTCCGCAATTTTCACAAAATTTCGCCATATTATTTTTCCTTTCCGCAGTTTTTACTTTTTTCAGGACAGAGAAATCAACATTTTACTTTTTCGCTTTTATAACTGCCTGCATCATGTCTTTGACGATTTTAAATTCTTTTCTT
>CAMCMW010000068.1 GCA_945876155.1 uncultured Ruminococcus sp.
AGATGTATCAGATTGGAAAGAACGCTTGCCATCCGCTTACACCATCGGTACGAAGTGGATGGATACTTGAACCCTTTGAAATGGAGGAAATTGAAAATGATTAAAGTAACAAATCTTAAAGAAACAGATAATATTAAACCCTTAATGCTCAGAGCTTACATAGCCAGAAAGATAACTGCCCTTATGGAAGAATACAGCGTTGATACTCTTGACGATATAGGATGTTTTATTGTGCTGGAAAAGGAAGAATTTTCTGAGTTCCCAATAGGTGAAATGGAGTTTGTTGAAATGCTTGAAATTGGGGATAAGATGTACCTACACAGTGTCAGAATAGTAAGCGATAATTATGCTGAGGATTACTTCCTTGAAATTGAAAGGACTTGATATGGCTGTAATTGAAAGAATACGTGCTGTTGCCTACTGCCGGTACTCATCTTCAAATCAGCATGAAACCTCGATTGAAGGGCAAATGAGAAGCATTGAGGAATTCTGCAAAAAACAGAACTGGATTCTTGTCAGTTCATACCAGGACAGAGCTGTTTCAGGTACTACGGATAATAGAGAGCAGTTTCAAAAGATGATTTCCGACAGTTATAATCATAATTTTGAACGTGTGGTAGTTTATAAGCTTGATAGATTCGCAAGAAATCGTTATGACTCAATAATCTATAAAAATAAATTGAAAAAGAATGATGTTCTGCTTTGTTCAGTGAATGAAAATCTAACTGACTCACCAGAATCTGTTATTCTTGAATCGTTACTTGACGGCATGAATGAATATTACTCAAAAGCATTGTCACAAATAGTAATACGTGGACATTTAGAAAATGCCTACAAGTGTGTTCATAACGGAGGGATTCCGCCGTTAGGCTATCGTGTTAACTCTGAAAGAAAGCTTGAAGTTGTACCCGAAGAGGCGGAAATTGTGAAACTCATCTTTGAGTTGTATACACAGGGATATGGTTACAGCTATATACTTGACAGACTTAACGAATTGAATTATCATACAAAAACAGGAAGAACATTTTCAAAATCTTCTTTGTATGAAATTCTGTCAAATCCAAAATACGCAGGGAACTTTGTATATAATCGGCTTGCTTCAAAGGATATTGACGGTAAGAGGAACGGTCATAAGAATAAACCTGCTGATAAGATTATATGTATAGAGGGTGGCTGCGATAAAATTGTATCAAAGGCTATGTTTGACAAGGCACAACGCATAAAAGCTGCTAATAAGAGAAATGCCGGGAGATACAGTTCAAAGGAAATGTATTTGCTAAGCGGCAAAGTAATATGCGATTGCTGTGGACGCAAAATGACAGGGAACAGGAGCAAATGCGGCAGGAATAAGTCTTTACTGGTTTCATACAGATGTCCGAGTTTGAAAAAGATTTGTAAGAATAAGGAGATAAACGCCACGTATTTAAACAGCCATGTTTCAGTTCTGATAGGACAAAAGCTTTTAAACCCTAAGAGTCTTAAAAAGGCTGTTGCTAAAGTTAACAAGTACATTGAAAAGTATAATACCGACTATGACAGCAATTATGATACCGTTTCAGCTCGATATTCAGAAATACTTGATAACCTTGCCAATATAACTGCTGCTGTAGAAAAAGGGTTAGTCACAGAGGATCTGATGCAGAGAGCTGAGAATCTTGAGGCTGAGAAAACTGAACTTGAAAAACGATTGTGTACAATGAAGCTGATGGAACCTGTTAAGTATGAGGATTTTGAACACCTTTTGAAACAGTATAAGGAAATAAAGCATAATACTGAGGAGTACCGCACATTCATTCAGCAGTTTGTTAAGGAAATAAGGGTTCGTCCCTATGACTTTGATATTGTACTGGATGTGGGACTTGGTGTTGTTGCTGATGAGCTTACAGAAAAAATAACCATGAGGCGTGAAGAGTTGTACAAGCTGTTCGACTCTCATGTCCGTGAATGATACGGAGGAATTGATATGTTTGAAAGTAGTAAAGGAAGATACCTGACAAGAGGCGTTGATGCAGAAATTCCGGTGGAATTACAAATCTTCATGTGGCAGGCTGTTGACAATATGCCGGAACCGAAAGATTATTTACAAGTTTTTAATCTTAGTGAGGAAAATGGTTTACAGGTAATTCACCACACATCTGAACAGCCGGCTTTTGAAATGACATACATCATCCCGACTGATAAACCGATAAAAACAAAGGTCTACATCATAGATGATGGCGAACACTGCACAATGCTGTTCGCTTCTGAATACTGATAAAAGAAAAGGTCCAAGCCACATAAAGTGACTTGGACCATCTTTGCTGTCTTGCCGCCCGGCGAACTGTCGCTAAGCGATAAGCGACTCCGCTGAGGCGTGCGATACGGCACCTGTCTAAAATAATTACCTGTATTTTTTTAATACTTCTCTTTGCTTTCAGAAAATTGTGGGAAAATGAGAAATTTTCTTTAACTGCAATTTGACAACATCTTTAAATTATTCTATAATATTCTTAAATTGAGTGAAGGGATGAGTTTTATGTCACCAGAGGAAATTGAAAAGAAAACACAGGAAGTGTGGGATACGCTTAATAGTAAAAAATTCTCTCAGACTGATATTTTTTTGGGCATATATTTTGAGTTAAACCCCGGAATAAAAAATCAGGAACTTCATGATAGAAAAAAATGGGAAAAAGAACGAAAGTATGCCAGGGTAACAATATCCAAGCCGGGGTCAGTTAAATTTGAAGAAAATCATGCCAGGAAATTTTTTGATTTCTGCAAGGAATCTTTGTCTGTTGATTTTAAAACAATATTTCCAAAAACGGAAAAAAAGAGAGCATTTGAATTTCCGGCATATTATGCAGCAGCGATTTCAGAACTGCTATATGAATATATCGGTAATAAAATCACCGATATTACTTATGTCGGAAAATTAAAGCGTAAAGAATATGATGCAATCAATAATGATGATATAAAAAAATTCATAACTTCGTACGCTAAAAGACTAGAAAAAATTTTTGAAAAGGAAATTACAGCAGAAAAAGCAGCTCCATGTGAAATAAGCATAACAACAGCAATAGAAACTTTAAAAGAATCGCTTGAAAAAGCCATTGAAGTAAGGACACAGATTTCTGCCAAAAAAGAAGAATGTATAAAATTAATCAAAAAAACATTCGATTCAATGCTTATTACAGAAGATTTGTTTGCAATTCCGTTTTATGGGCTGAATGCCAGGAATAATGATGCGTCAGATGTCCAAAATCATGAATCAGAAAAATCAGATATATATTTGGATGATCTTGAATTACTATTTGAAAAGGCATCAGAAGTTCCTTGATGCGGCTTTCGGTACGGTTAATGATGAGGTCTACACTTACAGGAAGAAGTACAGAACCTCTGACCCTTACGGTTCTGTGGACGTGATAGACGAAAGGAATGTAATATATGCAGGAAGTTACAAGATTACAGATAAACAGGAGCCGGTTGAAGGAACCCTATTTTTACTTTGACGGCTGTGAAACAGAAACAGTGAAAAATTCTGAGGCAGAAGCTGATGTAAATAACATTATAAATCTTGCGGCTGATGTCCTTATTGATATTCTTGCAAAGGAGTACGAGGATTAAATGGATATTTTCGTTATAAGATCACCGCCGTGAGGCACAGTCATATTTGTAAATCAACTTGAAAATTTTATAGAAAGGAAAATGTATATGGATAAGGATAAAGAATTTGCTGTAGCATATCTCAGATACAGCAGTCACGCACAGGATCACGGGAATAGTATTGAGGCACAGCTTACCTGCATAAATAATTATGCATCAGCTCATAATATCAAAATTGAAAAATATTACACTGATGTGGCTAAAAGTGGCAGATATACTTACAACCGTCACCAGTATCTGCAAATGAAAGCAGACTTTGAATCAGGGGAATTAAAATCAAAGACCATTATATCAAGAGCACTGGACAGATACCATAGACACACGTCCAATCAGCTTTTAGATCTTGACTGGATTGAAGATAACGGCATACGTCTGATTGCAATAAACGACAGCATTGATACAGTATCTCCTGGTTACAATAAATTTGCGGCAGCTGTAGTGGCGGCAATGGCAGAAGAAACATCCAACAACATTTCTAAGAACACCAGAGCAGCTCTCCTTGAATGTGCAAAGCAAGGTCGTCACCTGGGCGGAATACCGTTAATCGGCTATAAAGTAAATGATGTTGGTTTGTATGAAATTGATGAACTGACAGCTCCTATTATTCGTGACATATTCAATCTATACGCCAGTGGAATGGGTTATAGTTTCATTAAGAAACATCTGAAAAGCAGAGGCTATAAGACAACAAACGGAAATGATTTCAGCGATACAGCCATACATTCAATTCTTACAAATAAGAAATTTAAAGGTACATACACCTATGACAGAACAGCTTCAAAGGATTCTGATGGCAGAAGAAATTCACATAAGGAAAAGTCGGAGTATGTGGTTATTCCTGACGGAATGCCGGCAATCATTGAGCCTGAGCTTTTTGACAAGGTGCAAGAGAAAATGGCTCAGAACGCCAGGAAGCAGACTCACAGAACCGGCAAGAATTACTACGCTCTTAACGGATTTCTTCAATGTCCTGAGTGCGGAAAAGCGTTCTCAGGTAATGTCAACAACAGCAATGGTCATAAATATCTTCAGTATAAGAAAAGCTGTGACTGCGACCTGAAAAGTGTCAGAGCAGATCACCTTAATAAATTCGTGTTTCATGCAGTTAAAAACTGTATTTTCAGTCCTCAGAACAAACAGAAGATAATGGATGCGGTAAACCAGAAATTGTCTCTCCAGAAGTACATACAGTGCGGAGAAACAAATGCAATCCAGAATAAAATAATTGGACTTGAAAAGGCTAATTCTAACTTAATGAAATACCTTGAAAAGGGTAAGGCGACAGATACAATCCTTGCAGAAATCGATAAGAATGAAAAAATAATCAAACAGCTGAAAATGCAGCTGGACTCTAAAAGTAACGAAATATCCGAAATCGATGATAAGGCATATGAATGTCTTGTGAAAAAATTCAACAATTACATGTGTACAGTAAAATCCCCTGAATCAGCTGCACTGAAAGCGGCTTTAATTGATAATATACAAATAGGTAAGGAAAATATCACCGTGGACTTCAAGCCCGGTGTTACAATAGACGAGAATACTAAAGACTATTTTAATGCCGGCTGAAAGGAGAACTCTTATGAGATTTATATTTGATGATTTCACTGAGAGTACAGAGGCTCTCGTAACGGCTGTAAACGTTCTGAATCAGGATTTTGGACAGTATGAACTTACTGTCCTCGGACTTGATAAGGACAGAGAATGCGGCTATACAAACAAAGGTACAGTTACAATTGATGATGATGAACTGAAATCAGTTCTTGAAAGTAAAGCCTTGCCATTTCCGGCAGGTATAATTGGACAGAAAGTAAAGCTCATTTCCAAAAATGAAATGCAGAAAGAACAGGAACACAACTCTTCTCTGAATAAACTGTTAAACAGTGGGGAAGAGCTTGAAACAGATTGATTTTTACTCACAGGGGTATTGTCAACATGGCTTTGCCCCTGTGAAATAAATTTAAGAAAGGATAGTTTTTATGTTTATTTTAGATTATAACTATGCTAACAGTAAGTTAGCGAGTAAAGCAATCAGATGTGTTGCAAGATGCAGAACAACGGGCAAAAAAGACCTCAGAGTTAAGGATATAATAGAAATAAATTGTCCCGGGCTTTACAGGAAGTTATCCCGTGGTGACAAGTGCAGAGTCGGCAGAGCAGTAAGCACAATGTTTAATCTCGGAAGACTTCCTCACCTCAGCAGAGGTGTTAAAAAGGGTTCAACCAATACATATCATATAAAAGAATAATCGTAAACTCCGGATGCATCGGGTGGTGTGTCCGGAGATTTTTCTTGTGTTATATCAAAATTAGTGATTTTGGATAACTGGCATATTCACTAAAAAATCAACCTAAGTATTGACTTTTATTAGAAAATATGATACTATTAAATAAAGCTATATATTGTCGATATTTACGTTTTAATGTAAAAATATGATACGAGGAAGTAAAATATGACTGACTTACAAACATTAACCGCCCAGCGAGATGATCTTCTTGAAAAAATCCGTGAAATTGAAGAAACCTGCGAGGGTATTGAAAACGAAAACAACGCTCAGAGAGTACAGGCGCTGAATCTTGAACACGCCCAGATTACAGCACAGAAACAGGAACTTTCTGCAAAGCTGTCTGCTTTGGAAAGCCGTCTTTCTGCTATCAGTTCAGAAATTACAAAGCTTTTGGGAACTGGTATTGACAGGATTTTAGAGGCTATAAAAAATCAAAGATGGTATTTCTTTAAGAATAAAACAAAGATTTTAATGGATAGAGATACAGGATTACTTTGGGCAAACCAAAAGTATTTTCCTTTTGTTAAACCCGATGGAACACCATATTCCCAAAGTGAAAGACAAAGTGTTGCTGAAACATTAAATGATAATTTTTATAATTGGACAATTCCAACTCAATCAATGATGCAATATGTTTTAGATACTGGTTTTCCTTATGATTTGGGAAATCGACATAAACTTCATAGTTCTTGTAGAGCTATTCATGTTCAAAATCAAGGAAATAATTTTTCAATGTGGGTTGATAATGACTATCCTAGCGTAAGTACTGCTAGCGATGCTGCTTTAATTCCAATAAGCCAGTCTCTTGTAGATAATTCATACTATAGTCAAAATGTTTCTCCTAATAACCCAAATTACACCGAAAAAGAGCGTCTCCAGTTCACCCTTGACCTTTTTATACAAAATGACCTGTGGCCTATCTTTAATGATGAAGAAATCACAGAGCTTTACAAAAAAATCTACTACGAAAAGCCCAAGCTTATTGAGCAGCTGCAGGAATTACAGACAGAAATTGAATCACTGCAAACAGTAACACTGCTATCCTCCACATTTGATTATACTGCTTTGCTTACAAAGTACGATATAAAAGCAATTGACAGTTCTATTATCAAGTACTATCAGGCTGTTCAGCAGTGGATTGAAGAACTTCTGGAAAAACTGGATTACTACGAAAGCGAAAAAGAAACTGTTATCCGTGACTTCAATGTAATCGGCTTAAAACTTGCCAAAAGGTATGAAAACAGTGAACATCTGACAGAAGAGGAAAATACCCTGCTGCGTGACCGTCAGCGTTATTTTGCAAGCCGCTTTTCTCTTGGAATGAACAGCATTAAGTCCAAACTGCTATC
>CAMCMW010000069.1 GCA_945876155.1 uncultured Ruminococcus sp.
CCTTGTTGTAGATATTTCCGGCGTCAGCCTTTTTGGCATACTCCATAGCTGTCTTGTACTCGCCCTTGTTGAGCATAGCACTTGCGATACCAATATATGCTCGTCTGTAGTTACCGTCTCTTTTGAGTATCTCATACCACGGGTCTAAAGCGTCCTCGTAGTATCCGGCATTGTAAAGGCTTACAGCATTATGAACTATTTCACCGAACTCAGTTTCAACAAATATTGTGACTGTACCCTTTGTCTGGTCGAGAACGTAAAGGTTGTCACCCATAGTTTCCAGTGCAGAGGGTCTTGTAAAGCCGCCCAGCTGGTCAGCCTTGGTACCCACAATAAACATCAGCCACAGGTCTTCATCATACTGGAATACTCTTCCTGTCGCAAGGTCAAGACAGTTTATTGTGCCGTCCTCGCTGATGTCAATATCAACCAGCTGTGTTTCGTCGACTTTCTGACTTGAACTTATGGACATTGACGGCCAGTCGCCGATATACATTTCATAATCCGAAAACAGGTTTTCACCTGCCGGATTAAGTTTCTTTACGATATCAGTAGTCTGTGTTGTGGACTGTGTTGAGGTGTAGATAAAGCCCTCGGCGTCGATATCGAAGTTGGAAAATCCCGCCGGAACACTTCTTCTTCTCTTGGCTCTTGCCTCGTCGGAAAGAATCGCATTCCAGAAATAGTTTGCGATAACTTCAGAAGTTGCCTCAACTCTGTTTGCACCGTAATAGCCGATAAATTCGCCGGTATTGTCAAACATTGCCGCACCGCTTGTTACGTTGTTCAAAACAACATAAACATTTCCCGCCTTGTCGGCAAGAACTTTCTGGGGCAGGAATGTCAGATCCTGGTTGTAAATTTCAGAAGTCGGCTTTGTTATTTCAAGACTGATATTGCCCTGTGGGTCGCAAATCAGTACTCTTGCGTTGTCATTATCTGCAATGTAAAGCATTCCGTTTTCATCTGAAACGAATATGCCCTTAGGACTGCTGAGAGTTGTTTCCGTACCGTCCTGATACTTGAATGTATCAAGAATCTTTATGACACGCTTGAACTCCGAATCAACAATAACAATTCTGTTGTTGCCTGTATCGGCAATGTAGAAATTGTTGTCCTTATCCTTGAAAAGGTCGCTGGGGTCTTTAAGATGACCTATTCCTAAATCGTCCCCCGAAACGGCTCTGTCGGCAATATAGCCTGCCTGTGACGGTATAGCCTCGCCCCATCTGTCGTAGTTATAGACATCATAAGGCTCGTCGGCGCTTACTGCCATAAACGACGCACTGCTTATCATATACACACCTGCAAACGCAGCCGCAAGAAATCTTTTAAAGCCTTTGCTCATAGTTTTTCTCATCCTTTCTGCTTTTGCCGGTTTAATCCTTGATACCGGAGTGTGCCATTGTTTCAATTACGTTTTTCTGTGCCAGCATGAATATTACAATAGGAGGAACCAACATGAACACTGCCGCTGCCGCTGCAACGCCGGCTCGTGCAAGACCAGCCATTGCCGCCTGCTGAACAACTGTCGGCAGAGTTTTAAGAGCCTCGTTGTAGACCAGTGTTCCGCCCTGAATGTTCCATGCTGCCTGGAATGCAAAGATGATAAGGGTCATAAGGGCAGGCTTCTGGTTAGGCATAACGATTTTCCAGCATATCGTAAACATATTTGCGCCGTCAACCTTTGCCGCTTCAATCATTGCGTCCGGCATTGTACTCATGGACTGACGCATAAGGAACAATCCCATTGGTGAGGCAATGGACGGGAGAATCAGTGCCCAGTATGTATTAATCATATTCAGCTTTGCCATTACTATATACTGCATAATATAGATAACATTACTTGTATAGAGAAGTGATACTACTATGATACTGTTTATTACCTTGCTGCCGGGGAAACGGCACTTTGCAAGAACAAACGCCGCCATTGACGCAACAATACATTGTGCAACAGTAACAGTTACAGTAACAAACACACTGTTGAAAACATAACGTGAGAACGGAACCCACATTTCGCTCATAACACTGAACATATCACGGAAGTTGTCCAGCGTAGGATTTATGGCATAAAGCTTTGGCGGGAAGATAAACAGCTCCTGCACCGGCTTTATAGACATAACAATTGCCAGATAAATAGGCAGCACCATAAAGAGTCCGAGAACCAGAAGAAAAACAAATATTCCGACTGTTCCGCCGATTTTCTTTCCGGCCTGCTTGCTTGACGCTTTCATGCGCTTGACTTCAGTCATTTATTTCCCTCCTAATCCATATATTTGCTGAGTACCTTGCTTATAAGCCTGTTGCAGACGTACATCGCAACGAAAAGTACCATACATATTGCTGACGCATAACCCATTTCGTATCTTACCCAGCCGTAGTCGTAAGCGTGGGTCATGATGGTGTGAGCCTTGTAGTCCGTACTCGGGAAACCAACCAGGTTCTGCGCAACAGTACCGGCAGTAAATGAGCTTACAATCTGCATAACTGCGGCGAACATAAGCTGCGGTCCCATTGACGGGATAGTAATGTAAATAAGCTCCTGCCAGCGGTTTTTGATACCCTCGATAGCGCCAGCCTCGTACTGTGAACGGTCGATGTTCTGAAATCCGGCTCTGAGTGCCAAAAATCCTGCACCAAGGCTTATCCACATCTGTACAACAATGGTAACGCCAAGTATAGTGTTTGAGTCAGTAAGCCACTGAACTGGCGAGGAAATAATTCCTAAGTTAAGCAGAATTGAGTTCATGTAACCGTATGAGTCACCGCTGAAAATAATCTGCCATATTGTGTAAATGTTAGCCATTGAAGGCGCATAGAAAACAAGTGTAAATATTGTTTTCAGCTTCGGGTGAAGTTCATTGATGAGCCATGCAAGCACAAAGCAGAGTACATAGCTTATCGGTCCTGTGAAAATAGCAAATACAAGAGTAACTCTTATAGATGTCATAAATATCTTATCTGATAAAAATAATGTATAGAAATTTGAAAGTCCTACAAACTTAGGAAGCTGAACCATGTTGAAATCTGTAAATCCCATCGGAACAGACATAACAACCGGTATAATTGTAAATATCAGGAAAAATATCATAAAAGGGAAAAGCATGAAATAACATTCCTTGTTCTGCTTTACAGCAAGCCATTTAAGCCTTCTGTTTTCCTTTTTACTTCTTTTTCCGACAGCAGCTAAATCCAAATTGTAACCCTCCTTAATTTAATCTGGTTTACACTCCTGCAGTATTTCATGCAGGAGCATTAGTTACCGTTAATTGTCAAGTCCGAGGTTTTCACGTTTTCTTGTAATTTCCTCGTTGATGTCCCTGTTGTACCACATAAGGGTATCTCTCGGGTTTTCGTTATTGTTTACAGTTTCTCTGAATGCGTTCATGATATTCCTTGTTGTGGCATAGGACGCCGGAATAACTGGTATTTCTTCAAGCTCAGCTCTCTGTGCATTGAGCTTTGCAAGTTCTGACTGTGACCATGAAAGCTGCTGGAGCGCCTCTGTATTTGCAGCCTCGAAACGTCCCATTGTACCAAGAAGTCCCTCAATCTGGGTTCCGTACTTGACCTGAACGTCAGTTGATGTGAACCACTTTACAAATTCCCATGCAGCGTCCTTGTCGGAAACCTTGTTGAAGATTACCGCTGCTGTACCGTTTGAGTTGGCAGCGTGAGAAATTGTACCGTCCTCCTGGAGTGTACCCGGAACTGATGTGAAGTCCCAGAGTCCCTTGATTTCAGGTGACGCAACTGAAAGCTGATTGAAGAAGGTGTAGCTCTGGATTACAATAGGGTATTCACCTGTTCTGAATCTGTTGAATGCGTCGTAGGTCTGTTCAAAGTCATACTTTGTATAGAAATCAGTCCACTCTTCAAATGACTGTACTGCCTCGATGGAATCAAGGTTTGAGGCTGTCTGCTCAGGATTGTAGTAGTTGACGCCCTTCTGGAGCAGCAGCATTGCGAATGTGTGACCCAGTTCTGTTGCCGGGGAAATATTTGCCGGCGGAAGTATCAGACCAACACCCATGTAATTTCTCTGGAGTGCCGGCAGCATATCAATAAGATCCTGCCATGTTTCCGGCGGAGCGTTGAATCCCAGTTCTGACAGAACGTCCTTTCTGTAGAACATCATAGGCCACATCTGGTTTACCGGAATACCGTAGCAGCCGCCGTCATACTCATAGTTGACAGTTGCGTTTTCGTGGAATCTCGACTTTACTTCTTCATAGTCACCAAACTGCGAGCAGTCTACCAGCAGTCCTCGAGCGGCAAGGTTTACCGGGAATTCACCGCCCAGGAACAGCGCCACGTCCGGACCTTTATCTGCAAGGGTCGCCTCGACGACGCCTCCGACTACAAGATTTACAGATATCGGTATGTCGGGGTACTGCTGTGAGAAGTCCGACTCAACAAGGCTCTTTACAACCTGTGCCTGGTCACGTCCCAGGTTTACCCATACGTTTATTACTTCTGCCCCTGTTTCGTCAGAAAGCTGTGTGTAGTCCTCAAAGAATGAATTAATGAACGCTCTTATGCTGTACCATACAGACTTGAAGAAATTCTTTTTAGTTGAGGAATAATTGCTGTTGTCCGCCGCAAGCTCAATGTAGTCGATTTCAAGAGGCTGACCTCTGTAATCTCTCATCCATGATGAAATTGCGGTTACGTTGTCCTTTATCTGTCCGAGATAATCCGGAATTTTCAGCGGTTTTTCGATACACTGGTCAAGAACCACCGTCATTCTCTCAAGAGTTGACGCCTCAGAACCCTCAGAACCAGCCAGACTTTCAATATTGTGCTGAACGTCCTTCAAATCCTGTGAAAGCTTTGCAAACTCGTCAAGCAGTCCCGGAATTTTGTCGTGTACATAATAGTCGGTGTATTTATCCGGATTAGGACCTGTTATCATAAGAATCTGACGGTAATAGTTGTTAAGTTCAAAAACAACATTGTCAAGCTTTCTCATGGAGTCGCCTATCTCACCCGGAATGACTTCCATTGTAATTGTGTGTGCCGCACCGCCTGTCAGGTAAACATAAATGTCCTCTCCGCTTTCAGACTTAGGAGTTACAACGCTCCAGTCGTTATCGTAGTAGAACTTTACCTGGTCAAGCTCTTCGCAGATAACCTGTCCGTCTATGTAGATACGGCGGTTTGAATAAAAGCCTCTCATTTCGTTCTGTCTTGCCTTTATTCCCATTCTGTACCAGCCGCCGTCTGCCGGAATCTGGTCTGTCGGAACTTCAAAGGTAATGGTCTGCATAGCCTTTGACCATGTTCCGCTGCCTATAGTATTGTAAAGCATATTGACAGGGCTTGACGGCGAAACCATGTAGTTGCTGTTGTCATTTGTCGGATAGAGAGTTGAATCCGATTTCTTGACAGCGTTTTCGCCCTCGATTCTTATAACGCCCTCAGCCGAACCGCTGTCCCTTGAAACACCGGCTGACTGTACATATTCGTCATAGCTTGGCAGTTCCTGAGGATTGTAGAACTTGAAATATTCAAGTGCCAGATTAGCTTTTGTACCGGTGAAAGTAACGGTATGGCTGCCCTTTTCAAGGTAGAATATCAGCGGGTCATTGAAAAGTCCGTCAACGTCCTTGATATCCGAAGTCAGCCATTCACCCTTCTGTATCTGAGCCGGTCTAATCTGGTTTCCTCTTGAGTCCACGGTAATTTCCTTTTCATTTACCCAGACTTTGTTGAGTGAAACTCTCGACGCAGTGTCATAAGGAGAACTGCCGTCGATTTCAATACCGAATTCAACCGTTGTAGCAGTTGACTCGATAGGATAATAAGACATATTCATGCAGTAAATACCGCTTTCAGGTATCTCCACATTGTATGTTACTTCGCCGTTATTTGAATCCCAGATAAGTACATCATCTTTTGTTTCAGTTTCATTTCCAAAGCTTCCTACGGCGAAATCACCGTCTTTTGCACTGGCATAGTCCTTGCACCATGTAAGTATTTCAGCGTCCGGTCTGTTTTCGCCGGAGTACTGGTCATAATAGTCACTGTATGTATTCTGTGCAACATAAAGCGGTTCAGTTTCTTCATCTGCCGTAAGCTGTGAAACGTCTGCTGATTCCAGGAGCAGTTCGGCGTCAGAATTCAGATAATCAGGCGTGTTTTCTGCTGAAACGGAACCTGCCGGAGAAAAGCACAAAAGCAATGCCGCCGAAAAAGAAATAATTCTTTTTGACATTTTGTTTTTTCTCAATTTTTTTCCACCTTTCGTCAAAAAATAATATCTTCTATATAAACCCTGTCCGCACATCCCTTTTGCAGACAGCCGAACTCCCTCCTTATCAGACCCTGCTCCCCCATGAGCAAAATAAAATCATTTACAAATGCCGTTGATTTTAACATCATTCAATTGTCAAAATTGCATAAGTATCTGATATTAATTATACCAATATCAAACGATATTGTCAAGTTATTAAATAGTGTCTAAAAATGGTGTTAAAATTTGTGCATAATGTATTTTTGATTAAAGGCTTTACTAAAACAGGCATATAATTGCTATACTCTCAGGTATGTTGAAATGCCCAAAAATAACGGGCGACCAATGGTCGCCCCTACAAATAAACGTATACTTTACGCTGTTGCAGGAATGAGCATTGCTCGCCCGAATATTTGAAAATGTATTTTTCTAACAATTTTAAATTATGGTCTTCTGAAAATCTGTACCCAGTACCCGTCATAGTAACCTACGCCAAGTTCTGTAAAATCTGATGAAAGAATATTGCTCCTGTGTCCGTCGGAATTCATCCAGCCGTCCATAACACTTTCAGCTGAATAATAGCCACAGGCAATATTTTCCCCGACGCTGGACCAGCTCAGACCGTATTCATCAAAGATAGTAAAACATGATGAACCGTCCGGACGGTCGTGGCTGAAATACGTGCTTATCTCATCGGCACGTTCTGTTGCCGCCGCTGTCATGGTTGCATTGAGCGTCAGCGGCGAAACACCTGCGGCAGTCCTTTCCTTGTTGACCAGTGCCAGTATTTCCTCGGCATAGCTCAGAGCCTCAGAATCAGTTTCGGGTATATAAACACCGTTTTCGTCAAAATAATACTTCTTTCCGTTGATTACCTGTGTTCCGGTTCTCATAACACCGTCTGTGCCGAAATAGTAGGTATTGGAATTTATTGTCTGCCAGCCTGTGACCGCTGCACCGTCCGACCCGAAATAGTATTTTCTGGAATTTACAGTCTG
>CAMCMW010000070.1 GCA_945876155.1 uncultured Ruminococcus sp.
TGTGGCAGATACCTGATAGTATTCTGTTTCTCCGTTTCGTTCTGCTACAAAGTCAACTTCAAGTTCTCCGACCTTGCCAATGCTTACGTTGTAACCTCTGCGAATCAGTTCAAGGTATACAATGTTTTCAAGTATATGACCAATGTCACGCCTGCGGTTCCCAAGCAATAACTGACGAAGCCCCATATCTACAGCATAATATTTTTCAAGAGATTTCAGATGCTGTTTTCCCTGAATATCATATCTTTCTGCTTTGTAAAGTATAAAAGCCTCAGCCAGAGAAGTAACATAATTCTCAGCAGTCAAAGGAGTTGTTTTTCGTCCGAATGAAGTCAGACTGTCAGCAATTTTCTTTGATGATACGATATTGCCGATATTGTCAAACATAAACTTAACAACGCTTTCAAGAAGTCCTATATCATTGATACGTTTTCTTGTGGCAATATCCTTAATTAGTACAGTGTGATATATTCCGTCGAGATAATCGTGCCTTATGGCATCATCTTCAATCTGTACGGCATAAGGAAAGCCGCCGTTCTGAAAATAGTTTTTCCATGCAGTGTGTTTATCAAGACCGGATAATTCAAGATACTCCGCAAATGATAATGGGAGCATGGGAATTTCAATATATCTTCCGGAAAGGAGTGTAGCAAGCTCACCGGAAAGCAAATGAGCATTAGAACCGGTTATATAGATATCTGTGTTTTCACGGATAAACAGGGAGTCTACAGCTTTCTGAAAATTCGGAACAGCCTGTATTTCATCAAGAAAAATATATGTCATCTTTCCTGAAATCAGACGCTGCGTCACATAATCATGCAAAGCGTGGTAATCCAGAAGATGTTCGTTTTCCACAGCTTCAAAATTTATGTCTATTATCTGTTCACGGCGTACACCTGATTTCAGGAGAAACTGCTGAAACTGTTTCAGCAGGGTGGATTTACCGCATCTGCGGACGCCTGTTACAACCTTGATAATCTGCTGATTCTGAAGTTTTCTGAGTTTTTCCATGTATTGCTTACGTTCAACCATGCAATCACCTCTTTATAAGTATACCACAAAAAGAATTGATTAGTCAAGAGTTTTTGAAGTATACTTAAAAAACTTGCAATTGTATCAGTAAGTGTACACAGGATTCTTGTCCTCAGTCCATGTTTTCTTATCGTGACATGGTTTGCATAGTGCCTGCCAGTTGTCCTGACTCCACATTAGTGTTTCATCACCACGATGAGGAATGATATGGTCAACAACTGTTGCGGGTACGAACTTACCCTCTGCCATACAGCGTACACACATTGGGTGCTTGCGAAGATATTGTTTGCTTAGTCTGCGCCACTTGCTGGTATAGCCGCGCCTGGACGCAGACGGTCTGTCCGGGTGCATAGATTTATGTTTCTCACAATAATTGCCTTCTGTAATTTCAGGACAGCCTGGATGTCTGCATGGACGTTTTGCTTTTCTTGGCATAAATACCTCCGTCACTATAAAAACAGCCACAGCAGATTTTCTCCGCTATGGCTTAGTTTTCCACTATACAGTATATCACACAAGTGAAGTATCATCAAGTCCCGGCAAGTCCCAAATTTCAAAGCTTTGACAAAGCCTGTTTATGTATACGGTATCCGGCAGACCTGCTGTAACCCATTTCGTGAAAAACAATATCCCAGTTTTTAAATTCAATGTAATGTTTGTACATAAGGTCACGTTCATCAGGATTATCAATCTTTTGCAGTGATTCCTGAAATGTGCTTTTTAGTTTTGCCAGTTCATCAAAAGCAATATCAGCTTCATGGTCAAGCTCTATTGCACGAAGAATATTATCTGATTTCTGATGAGGATTGTGGGTAACAGTCTTAGGCATATCACTGAATGCAGATGTAGAAGGTGTGCTTTCTCTGATTCGGATATCTTCTGCTTCACGTCTTTTGCGTTCAATACGTTTCAGTAATGTTTTCGCTTCTCTCATGTATTCCTTAGCGGTCATTCTACACTCCTCCGTATCATCTGCATAAGTACCTCTCCATCACATTCGGACAGCATATCAAACCACTGTGAACGGAAAAACTGTTCGAGAGAATGAATAATGGAATTGTCTTTTCTGTTCAACGCCTTTTTATAATCCAGAACTGCTCTTTCCACGATTGCATCTGATAATTCCTTATATCTGTACATTTATCCCTCCAGTTCTGCCCTGACTGCTGTCATCAAGGCTGATTGCGTTTCATCCTTTTCCTTTAGTGCTTTCAGAATCCTTTCATCAACCGTTCCTTTTGTAACGATATGCTGTATAATGACTGTTTCGGACTGCTGTCCCTGTCGCCATAATCTTGCATTTGTCTGCTGGTAAAGCTCCAGGCTCCATGTAAGCCCGAACCACACCAGGAAGTTTCCTCCGGATTGCAGATTCAAGCCATGTCCTGCTGATGCCGGGTGAATAAGTGCCACAGGAAGTTTTCTGCTGTTCCAGTTTTTAATGCTTTCGGCGGATTTGATTTCCTGGTACACAATTCCCAGTTTATTAAGCCTTTCAGCAATTCTCGTTCTGTCGTGCTTGAACCAGTAAGCCACCAGAACAGGTTTTCCGTTTGCTGATTCGATAATATCTTCAAGTGCGTCAAGTTTGCGATTATGTATCGGAATGATATTATTTTCATCATCATAAACCGCACCATTGGACATCTGACACAGCTTGTTGCTTAAAGCCGCAGCGTTCGCAGCAGTTATCTCCGTATCCTTAACTTCAAGGATTAGCTCATCTTTCAGTTCCTTGTATTTTTCCTTTTCTGCCTCCGACATTTTCACGGTGTATTCGTTTGAAATCAGTTCCGGCATTTTCAAGTGGTCAACTGCTTTCATGGAAACTGTGATGTCGGATATTTTTTCGTATATCCTTTCTTCTGCATCGGGAAGTGGTTTGTAGGAATACACGATATAGCCGTTCTGCTTGTCGGGTTTGAAGTATTCGTTTCTGTACTGCCCGATGAATCTTCCAAGTCTTTCTCCCATATCAAGCAGACGGAACTCAGCAAATAAATCCATAAGTCCGTTGCTTGCAGGAGTACCGGTCAGACCTACGATTCTTTTCACCTTTGGTCTGACCTTCATCAGAGCCTTAAAGCGTTTGCTTTGATGATTCTTGAAACTGGAAAGCTCATCAATTACAACCATGTCATAGTCAAACTTTGTGTTGCTGACAAGCCAGTCCACGTTTTCACGATTTATTATGTAGATGTCTGCATCGGTATTAAGTGCTGCAATACGTTCTTCCGCATTGCCGACAGCCACGCTATAACGTAAATGTTTCAGATGTTCCCACTTTTCGATTTCTGCAGGCCAGGTATCTCTTGCAACTCTGAGAGGTCCGATGATAAGAACCTTTCTGACTTCAAACATATCAAACATCAGATTGTTGATAGCTGTCAGTGTTGTAATCGTCTTACCTAAACCCATATCCAACAGAAGTGCTGATACAGGGTGTTCTTCAATGAATTTGACCGCATATTTCTGATAATCATGTAACTTCATAATCTTTCACCTCTGATATGATTTTTTCGATGTCCTCTAAGGCATCAAGGACGTAAACCTTAAAGCCTAACCGCCTCAGAAGTCTATGCCTTGACTGCTGCAGAGGTCTTGGTTTTTCTCCCGGTGCTTTAACTTCTACAAAGGCAATTCTGCCCTCTGGCATCAATATGATGCGGTCGGGAACTCCTGCGGTTCCGGGTGAAGTGAACTTCCAGCAGATTCCGCCTTGTTCCTTAACGGAATTTACCAGTTTCTTTTCAATCTCACGCTCATGCATCATGGAAATACTCCTGATAAGCGTCCGGGTGATATTCAATCATGATGATGAAACTACAGCCACCGCCTGTATGTTTGTTTTTCATCGTTGTAATGTTCCTTTCTGCCACAGACCGTCCATGTCAGCATCATTGACAATCCCGATTTTTCTGGGCTTTACGGCACTAATGACGGTCTGGGGCGGTCATTTCTTAACCTTATATATAAAGACCATTTTTTAAAACTCTCTCGCCTGCGTAAAGTATAGATATAAGTGTCACAGAGTGCCACTTTCCCAATTCTACGTGGGTTGTGAGCTTTTTCAGTGACAGTCAGTCCAGAAAATCTTCTGACTTTATACGAAGTCCCAGAATGACACGGACACTGCTTGTCTTTTTACGTTCAAAGCCTGCCTGATCCAAAGCACCGTAGAAATCGGTTGTACTTCTTGCAAACTCACCGTTTTCGGCACAGTAACGGCGGTATTCCTGATACAGTTCACCCGATCTCTCACGGTAGGTTTTGTCGATTTCACAGCATTCGGCAAGAAAACGTCCCAGCCAATCGTTATCATCACGATAAGAGCCGATAGCGTCCTTAACGCACTGGGGAGGTTCGATTTGAAAGTCAGCAGCAATAACCTTTCTTGCGCCCTCAATCAACCATGACAGAACAGCACCGCCGGCGTTCTCTACGAGATATTGTGTATAATTCTTGCGGTCGTCTTTTCCTGTGATTTTGGCATGAAACGGAATAACAATGAGTCGTCTCCAGGTACCGTCATCGCTGGCAGATACTTTTGGCAGGTGGTTTGTATACAACACCAGCGTATGGCTCGGCTCGAAGGTAAACGGAGCCTTGAACTTCTTTTCAGCAAAAATGGGGTCAGTGGAACAGAGCTGTTTTACCACAGAGGTGTTAAGCCTCATGCCCTCCTGCAGTTCTGCCGCAATAATCAGTCGTTTTCCTTTCAGTTCAGCAAGCTCCGGCTTGACGTTACGCTTGCAGTTGACGGTCAGAGCATCGGCAGACATATTTCCGCTGTAGCTGCCCAGCACTTTGAAGATTACATTCCAGAAAGTAGACTTGCCGTTTCTGCCGTCACCGTAAGCAATGATAAGAGCCTCTATATACACTTTGCCGATAAGACATAGTCCGCATATCATCTGCACATATTCGATAAGCTCCTTATCACCGCAGAAAAACTTGCCGACCGCCTCCAGCCATATATCCATACCCTCATCAGATGGGACAACAGTCGTTATTTTCGTAAGATAATCTGCCGGATTGGTCACGTCCCAGCCGTCAAGACCTTTCTGTAAATCGTAAGTACCACCGGGAGTATTCAGCAGAAAAGGACTGTTGTCAAGCTCGTCCGGTGCTTTTTCCAGTCCCGGCTTTGCTGCATCAAGAGCAGAACGTAGGCTTCGCATATTCCTGTATTTCATCACGAAAGACTTATATGATTTTGCCAGCTCATATTTACGATAAACCTGTGCAGCATCGCTGGTAAGACTACTTATGAACTTCTTCCCACCGCCGATTACTTCCATGCGGTCTATACCCAGTTCTTCAAGCTTTGTAAGTGATGCCTCTATCATTTCTTCCGCTTCACGCAGCTGCTCATCAGTGTGTTCCATCATTGCTGCAATAGCTCTTTGCTCTGACTCTACCCAATAGGTGCCGTTATATCGCAGAAAATCGGTTGCAGTAGTGTAACAGACTTCATCGTCGTACATATCCACAAAGGTGCGAGCCTGTCCTATGTCACTGAAATCCGCCGGAATCATGCCCGGTATCATATCCGCATACTGTTCCGGAGGAATGTAACCTTCCTGTCTTGATACACGCTTGCCAAACTTTGATGCACTTTTCCAGATTGTTTCCAGTTCTTCGTCATCAAGAGGAGGGTTGCATTCAGTGGCACGTTCGAGAAATTTTCTGTGTGCTTCCTCGCCAGTACCAAACCGCTTGACAAGCTTACCGGCATATCGGGACAAGGTGTTATTTCTCTGACCGGCTGGAATGCTTTTCTTTTGTTGCATGAGCAACATATAGTCCTCAATTGTAAGACTGCCCTCATGCCATATCACATCACCGTCCGAGCCGAACAAGAAACGTGCGGCATCAAGAGCATTGCCGTCGAAGAATGGTAACTGCTGCTGTATCTTCTTTTTCAGTGCTTTGTAGGCAGTTGCGTCTTGGAACAGGCTGGTCGGAAAATAGACATGGAATCTCGGTCGTGCTGCATTGCCTTCTTTTTCTTTCATGTGGTTGCGGCTGAATATCAGACTAAATGCAACGTCGGGCAAAATGGCATCAAGTGCCTCCGGTGTGATCCAGTCATCAGGATTCTCGGAATGGCTGTTGTCGCAGTCCATAGGTACATTATTGGAAGACAGGAAATTCGCTTCACTGCGGCTGTTACTGGTGTATCTGGCACATACATGGTCGAACCTGGCTGACTTCTTCATATCCGCTGCCGATGTAATGACTGTTTCGTGTGGATACATCTTGTTCTGCGGATTGCCTGTGCAGTCGGCGGTATAAATGGTAAACTTCATTACTTTTCCTCCAATTCTTCAGTAAAGTATCTTATCTTCATGTATTTATGTTTCGCACGATTGATTTCAGCCTGCATACCTGCTGAGATAACATCACCGAACACCCATATTTCAGCACACTTACTCATAAGGACGAAGTTCATGAAGATTGCAGTTTCACGCTCTTCAGGGATTGTATCGTCCATAAACTGCGTGAACAGAAGATGCGGTGCTATCGGGAGATAATGTTTATCAACAGCAAAACGGCTGTACTTACGAGCCATTTCGATATTACGGTTTACATTGCCGGAGTAGGGTGAGCATATGTAAACAATCGGTCGGAAGTTTGCTGCTTTTTCTTCTTTTTCAATGTTGGTTAAAGCTTCATATTCTGTGGGGCTGTAATAGCCCTCTGCGTTATACTTGTTTGCCATGTTTTTGACTCCTTAATCTTTCTTGTAATATTCGCACTCGTATCCGTCAGCACGGAGAATAAGCCCCTCCGCCCAATCCGGCGTTTCCGACATCTGCTGACAGACAGCTTCAACTGACATTCTGCGGTCAGCTTCAATAATCATTTCATCGTGGACGTGTCCCACAATAAAGCAGTGGGATAAAGTCTGCATGGAATACATCAGCAAATCCCTTGCAATGCCCTGGACAATGTTTTCCACAAACTTAGGACCGTAGCTTTCAATCCTGTCCCATTTCTTCTGTGCGTTAATGCCCATATATGTAACTGATTCACCGCCGAACTGATTCTCACCGATACGGGGTTTAGCATAGGCAAGCCGTCTGCCGCCTGGTAATTCAATAAACAGAAATCCGGATTCATAGGAAAATGTAAGTCCGTGTGTATTGGCAGTTG
>CAMCMW010000071.1 GCA_945876155.1 uncultured Ruminococcus sp.
CCCCTATGGGGCGTTTATGGAAAAACCCCCGGCTTTGCCGGGGGATGTTTATTTTGCAATATAAATCAAAAACTGCATTTTAATACGGAAAAAATTATAGAAAAAGCAAGTTGACTTTTGGCATTTTCAATGGTACAATTAATAATATAGATAAGTGTATATTCAGACTTGTCTCACGGTAAGTCCAAATCGATCGGGTAATATATTTAAATGGTAAAGGAGAGGTAAATGATGAATTTTAAGAAAAAACTTGCAGTTGTACTTTCAGCTGCAACAGTCCTTATGTCAGCTGTTCCGGCACTGAGCGTTTCAGGAGCTATTAGCGGCGGATATGTTAAGGGCGACATTGACGGTGACGGCACAGTCGGCGCAGCTGATATCGTTGCTGTTTCAAACTATCTTACAGGCAAAGGCGAACTGACTGAGGATCAGCTTATTATTGCTGATATGAACAATGACGGCATTGTCAATATCTTTGACCAGCTGCTTATCAGAAGAACAGTGCTTGAAATCAGAGATGTTGTTGAAATTCCGGAGGAAACTGACCCGACAGAGCCTACAACAGTAGAGCCTTCATATGAGCCTACAGAAACTCCTACAGAGGCACCAACAGAGGCTCCGACATTTGATCCGACTACAGTACCTGTTACTGACCCGACAGAACCTGTTACAGAGGAAGTAACAACAGAGGCTACTGAGCCTGTTACAACAATCGTAACAGAAGAGGTTACAACAGTCGCTACTGACGCAACAGAAGAAGTAACAACAGAAGGTACAACAGTTGTTACCACAATCGTAACAGAAGAGGTTACAACAGTTGCTACTGACGCTACAGAAGAAGTAACAACAGAGGGTACAACAGTTGTTACCACAATCGTAACAGAAGAGGTTACAACAGTTGATACTGACGTAACAGAAGAAGTTACAACAGAGGGTACAACAGTTGTTACAACAGCCGGCACAACAGTTGTTACTACAATTGAAACAGAGCCTGTTACAACAGTTGTTACTACAACAGAAGAAGCTGTTACATACGCATTCCCATACGAGGCTAACATTGACCCTGAAAATACAGGCAGTGTTGACGGCGTTAAGTTTGCGGTAAGCGCTGATGATGGTATTGGTTACGGCGGTGCAGTACAGTTCTTTGTTGGCGAGGAAAGCTTTGATGTTACCTACAGTAATTCAGACGCAGTTGATGGAGTTATTACTGTAAATACTCCTGATGAAATTGAAGATTCTTCTCTGGTTACCCTTATTAAAATCAATCAGTACTGGACATATCCTGATGATTCTGAAACAGCACTGGTAAGTGTAAAGGTTGTAATCGACGGCGAGGAAACAGATCCTTATACAGAACCAGCAAAAACAGCTGATTCAGCGGCTGCAATGATGGGCGTACTTGGTTCAAATGAGTTCTGGTCAGCTGATAAACTTCCGGAAGGTTCAGTTGTTCCGACAGTTACAAAGAACGGAACATACACAGCTAAGCTGGTTCTTAACGAGGGAACAGAGACAGTTGATTTCCTTATCATTGCTCTTGATGGACTGAAAGCTGAAGATTTTGCAGACCTTGAAATCACTGTTGATGAAATCCTGGTTGACGGCGAAGTACTCACAACAGCTGATTTAAGCAAGGCTGTTATCACCGGCTACAAGGAAGGCGCATTCGACGGAACACGCATCTATCTGTATGATACATGGGCTGGTACTGGAGCAGCTGCTGTTCCGTATAATACTGCAATTGCAGAGAGCATTGAAGTTACATTTACTGTAAGCGGTATTAACGATTAATTAAAAACAAAATATATTATCCATCGATACTAGAAAAGCACTTTTCACTAAGAAAAGTGCTTTTTGTTTGTGTATTTATACAATTCATGTGCAATATGTATAAAATGAGTTGACATTAAACGTTTAAAATGTTAAAATAAATTATATTGGAATAGGAGGATGAAAATATGCAATTCAAAAAGAAGATTTCCGCATTTTTATCCGCTGCATTAGTGATAACCTCATTATCAGGCGGTATTTATGCGGACGAAACCACCGCCGGACGAAAAATCAAAGGCGATCTCAACAGGGACTACACAGTTTCAGCTGCTGATGTTGTGGCACTCGGGCATTGTCTGCTGGGTAAGGCTTTTCTTGAAGAAGATGACCTTTACTATGCGGATATGAACAAGGACAATGAGATAAACATCTTTGATGATGCACTGCTGAGAAAAACTGTACTGGGCGAACGTGAGCTTGAGTATGAGGAGGAAATAAATCCGACACAACCTCCGACTGAACAGCCTACAGAGCCTGAAACAACAGAACCGCCGACAGAACCGCCGACCGAACCACCTACAGAGCCTGAAACAACAGAACCGGTCACAACCACAGTTACTGAACCTCAGACCACTGTTGTAACTACCACAGAGATACAGCAGATTGATTTAAGCGATATGCCGTCTGAGTATTCATACGCTCTTGACTGGGTGTGGGAAAACAGAATTGTCAGAGAAAATTCTACTGCAAGATGGAATACCATTTTTGACCAGATAGTTGCAGGTGAGGGTACACTGAATTATGTGGTAAGATGGCAGTCCTATAAGACCCTTTCTCTTGAACAGAGACAGCAGTTTGCGGAAATGCTGGAAACGTCTGTCAACAACTGGACAGACTATCTTGTAGGCTATGACGGCTGGAAGTATGACCATGTAGACGTGTCCATTGTGGGTTGGGCTGTAATTGATGAAAACTGTATTCTTGACAGACAGCCGGACGAAATAATCTACACCAACCTGACCGATTACGACAGTCAGTATGATACATCAAACGGCAGGGAAGAGATTCCGGATAAACTGCCGAATGCCCCAGACGAGCTTTCAAGAATGTATCACTTTGACAATAATATAGGCTTTGATTATCCGGGCGGACTTGACAAGCGTTTTGATATGTATATGTGGGCAACACAGGGATTCCCTGATATCGGCGGCTGCGGCGGCGACTGGGGACAGCGTCTTTCCGACAACGCATATCTGAGTATGCTGGACGGCAGCGGAATACACGTATTTGAGCATGAGCTTGGCCACGGTTTCGGAATAACCGACTTTTACGGCGAAGAGGGAGCGTCAGACGGATTCCCGCCTGGAGGATTCCCTGAACCGACAATTATGATGGCAGGCAATTCAGCTGAAATAACCAACTATGACGGCTGGCAGCTTAGATATATCTGGAGCAAGATAAAGGACGAAACAGACAGTAACGGTACAAGACGTTTCAACTGATAAAAAATGAGCGGACGTGAAAATGTCCGCTCTTTTTATATCTTAATTATGCTTTGACTTGAATTTCCTCTTCTGACCAAAATTAAGAGAGATTGTGAAAATCTTGTCGGAAGTGAAAATTCTGACCGCAAAGAACATACACACAATAAACAGCACAAACTGATAGGCAAGTCCGAACCAGTAAAGCTCCATGTTGCCGAACATTATGTTGTTCATGGCGTTGAATGTGTGGGTAAACGGAATTGCGTATACAAGCACTCTTGCAACAGGGGAGAGCATATTTATGTCATAAAGCATTGAAACGAAGTACGGAACCATTGCAAGCACCATTATAGGCATGAGCATTGTCTGTGCAGACTTTGAATCGTTTACCAGCGCACCGAGAATAAGAGATGCGGCAAGGCAGATAACGATGGTCATGAACATCTGAAGTCCAACAAGAATAAATCCGGAAATTCCGATTTTAAGACCAAGCTCTTTCATAATGTCGTTTATGGTAAGGGCAGAACCCACTACTTCTGCATTGTCCACCGCACCGCTTAACATAGAACCCATATAGCCATAGAATCCTACAATATAAACCGCCGCATTGATAATGGCAACAATTGCGGCTGCAAGCATTTTTGCACCCAGTACGGAAATTCTTGAAACAGGTGCAGAAAGGAGTGTTTCAAGAGTCTTGTCGATTTTTTCAGTGGAAATTGCGGAAATAATCATCTGAGAAGTAAACATAACCAGTATAAACACGACAATAGGAATAAGCATTCCCTGTGACTGTATCATACCAGTAAGTACTTCCGGGCTTACCGCTGCGGTTTTACCGTTTACCACTGTAACCTGGCTGACGTTCAGAGGCACTTCGATTTTGCCGATTTCCTCTTCGCTTAAACCCTTCTGGGTCATAAACTCGTTTTTGACTATATCGCTGATTATGTCCGCAGCAGCAGATGTCTTGTCGCTCATTGAGGCAAGGGCAGAAGTGGATTTCAGCGAGGTTATAAGTTCAATTTCTCCGGAATTTGTATTGCCGCCGGAAACAGAATCAAGGGCAGTGTCTGTAAATCCCTCCGGAATAATGATAAGACTATCGCAGCCGGCACTTTCCAGCAGCTTTGCCCTGTCAGTATTATCCTCACTTACACGGTTCACCTCAAATCCGGCAGATTCAAGAGTGGAGATTATATTTCGTGTAAACTCAGTATCGTCTCTGTCACTTATGTTGACCGTTCCGGTTTCAGATACGGCGTCGTCCATAACGTTGGACATCATGTTTCCCACAGCTAAAAGCATACCGACAGTAAACACAAGACCGATAATCATCTGAGCATTTATAAGCTCACGCAGTTCCTTTTTGAGCAGATTCAGAAACTTCATTTGCCGTTCACCACCCTTTCAAAAACTTCTTCAAGATTGGCAGCGCCATACTTTTCCTTTATCTCGTCAATTTTTCCCACTTCAAGGAGTTTTCCACCGGCAATGATTCCCACTCTGTCGGACACAAACTCAATTTCAAGCATATTGTGAGACGAAAGCAGGAATGAAGTTTTTTCGGTTCTTGAAAGTTCCTTTATCATTTTCCTGATTTCAAGGGCATTTATAACGTCAAGACCGCTGGTAGGCTCGTCGAGTATGGCAAGCTTAGGGCGTGTCATAACGGCTCTTGAAAGCAGCAGTTTTCTTATCATTCCACGGCTGTATGAGCCGATTTTTTCGTTGAGGCGTTCACCCAGACCGCACATCTTTTCGGCTCTTGCTGTAAACTCTTCAATTTCTGCTTTGCTGTTGGCAAACATTCCAGCCATGAATTTAAGGTATGCTTTTCCGGTCATGGTCTTGTATGCGCCTGCCTCGTCCGGGAGGTATGTAATGGACGCTCTTACCTTTTCAGGTTCAGTCAGGATACTGTGTCCTGCTACAACAGCGTCGCCGGAAGTGGGCTTAATAAGAGTGGATATCATTCTTATAGTAGTGGTTTTTCCGGCACCGTTAGGGCCTATAAGCGCAAAAATTTCTCCTTCATCAACAGAAAAAGAAACGCTGTCCGCCGCAAGTACTTTTGTATATTGCTTGGACAGACTTTTTACTTCTAATACTGGCATAAAATCCCTCCATATCTTTTATATCTTAATTATATCATAAAATCTTTGATTTTTGATATAATTGCCCGATATGCAGGGAGCAAATCTATGATTTGCGTATCTGCAAGGGCTTTAAGATAAATTATAATAAATGCTTTGCATTTATTATATCATATATTTAAATGAATAGCAATACAGTTTCAGCCGGATTTAATAATGATTTAATAAAGTTGTACATAAGATGTGTAATATGGCTGTGGGTTTACGGTATGTAATAATGAAAAACTGTTTGAACTAAATATACAAATATTCCTGATTTCTTTGTTGGAAATTTACAAAAATAAAAAAAGTTGTAAAAAACAGTTTGATTTCTTTGCTAAACGTAGTATAATGTAAAGGACAGATGTTTTTTGGAAGATGTCAGAAAAAGTCGGTTTATCATAATAAAAAATATATGATTATATATAGTATTGCTTGATTTAAATATTAAAGATTGGAGAGCTATTTATGAAAAATCCTATTAATATTGCGGTAATTGTTGCAGGTATTGACGAAGAATATCAGAATACTATTCTGCTGGGTATCCAGGATTTTGCAGCCGGAAATAATGTCAATATAAGCTATTTTATTGCTTTTGGCGGAATCCTCAAGAACAAACGCCATGACATGGGCGAATTCAATATTTATAATCTTGCAAATTTTGAAAAGTTTGACGGTGCAATTCTGCTGACAAACACCATCTCTTCCCCTAAAATTACAGAAGAGCTTACAGAGCGCATAAATAAAGCCGGTATTCCGGCGGCGTGTATAGATAATGACCTGAGTGATTTCTATTACATAGGTATCGACAATTTCAAGGCTATGGAGGAAATGGTTGAGCATATCGTAGGATATCACCATGCAAGCAGAATAAACTATATTTCAGGTCCGAACGACAATCCGGAGAGCATTTTGCGTCTGAATGCGTATAAAAGCGTGCTGGAAAGGTACGGTATCCCGATTGATGAAAAGAGAATTTACCACGGCTATTTCAGAGGACAGGACGCAAGAGCCGCTATCAACGAGTTTCTTCATTCTGATATGGAATTTCCGGAGGCTATAATCTGTGCAAACGACGCTATGGCGCTTTCAGCGGTTATCGAACTGGAAAAAGCAGGAAAGAGAATTCCGGAAGATGTTCTTGTAACAGGTTTTGACAATATTTATGCTGCAAGAAATTACTTCCCGGCTGTATCTTCTGTAAAGCGTCCGCTGAGACTTTCAGGCTATACCGCCGCCAAAAAGGTTTTTCAGGCAATAATGGGTGAGAAGTCTGAAAGAGTAGAGATACTTGATACTGAATGTGTGTTTACTGACAGCTGCGGCTGTGTAAATCAGAATATCCAGGATAATATTATCGAATTTAAGAAGTCCTGCTACAGGTCAATTGAAACCTACAATATCGGCGTACCCGTTATCAACAGAATGTACTGCGAATTTGAGGAGTGTCTTACTATCGAGGAGTGCATTGACGTACTCAAACGCTTTGTTACTGAAATCAACTGTGAAAAGTTTGTCTTCTGCCTTTGCGATGACTGGCTCAAAGGCTATGATGATTTTGACTATGTCCAGGACAATTATTCCGGTGAAAAATACACCAAAATTGGCTATACCGAAAAGGTAGACGCAATTCTGGACTATGAAAAAGGAAGATTCAAGGAAAGCAGTTCCTTTGAATCAGTCGAAATGCTGCCGGACCTTTACAAGGAGGCAGACAAGAGCAATCATTATTTCTTTGTGCCTGTCCATTTCAGAGAGAGATGCTT